>JAQVGD010000027.1 GCA_028696945.1 Lutibacter sp. | reverse complement strand
ACAAATTTTGATACACAGCAGAATGAATAATGGCGAACAGCAGCTGTAACAACAAAAAAAATAAAAATTAAACAGATGAAACGAGCCATAACAAATTTTGATACACAGCAGAATGATTAATGGCGAACAGCAGCTGTACCAACAAAAAAATAAAAATTAAACAGATGAAACGAGCCATAACAAATTTTGATACACAGCAGAATGATTAATGGCGAACAGCAGCTGTACCAACAAAAAAATAAAAATTAAACAGATGAAAAATCTAAAATTTACACTCGTATTATTGTTAATCACAACTGTGGCTTTTGCACAAGAAAGTCCGAGAAAACAAGCAACAGGCAAAGTTGGTGAAGTAAACGTTGCTATTGATTATGGTTCACCTAGCGTTAAAGGAAGAACTATTTGGGGAGAACTTGTACCTTACGGGGAAGTTTGGAGAGCTGGAGCCAATGAAAATACCACATTTTCTTTTGATAAAGACGTTAAAATTGGAGATGAGGATGTTAAAGCAGGAAAATATGGTTTTTTTATTATTCCAAATGAAGACAAAGAATGGACAGTAATCCTGAGTAGCAAAAATGATGCTTGGGGTGCCTTTTCCTACAATCAGGAGGAAGATATTTTAAGAATGAATCTTACGCCTGATTACACAAATGATAACCAAGAGGCATTGGATTATGCCATTGGAGACAAAGAAATCATCATAAAGTGGGAAAAAGTTAAAATCGTAATTCCAGTTCAATAAAATATTATTCACAGAATAATTAAAAAGGCTGTCTAAAATTTATTTTTTAGACAGCCTTTTTTTAGTCTCCAAAAGTGTCTTTGCAGAAATAGCCGTAACTACTTTTTTACCGGTTTTATCTTCCAATTCTTTTAAGGCAACTTTGGCGACATTGCCGCCTTTTTGCGCCACTTTTTGACTTTCTTTAAAATTCTTTGGATTAATCGCTTGTGAAATATCTTTGGTGGAAGCTTCAGCCAACATATTCAAAATTAATTCTGTATTTGTCATGTTGTCCCGAAGATTTTCTTTTTTCAACCCTTTCAAAATTTTATATTCTTTGGTTGTTTTTTCAGACCATGCTTTAGTAATTATATCAGTTAATATGGCAAATTGAGTACCTGCTTTCAATCCTTTACTTTTCCATTCATCGGTAAGTTCTTTGCGAACTTCAATACTTTTTAAACGCTGGTTAACCCAGTTTTCAGAATAACCCAATTGTAAATAATGTTCCAAAGCTCTGTCAATAGATAATTCCGGATCTTGCATTTCGTCAAGCCGTTCGCTTCCAACTTGTGCTAACCATAGTTTGAAAGGCTCCGCTTTTGGAGATGGAATAGATTGAATTAATCGAAATAAATGAACTGTGTTTAAACAATCCGTTGCATATTTTTTCCCGTCAGCGGCAACAAATTTCAGTTGTACGATATTTTCGTACAACTGACTTCCTTCTTTTGTTAGTTTCTTTTTTAAGTCCGTCCAATATCTCTTTGGGATAGAACTTCCGGTTAAAATCTCAATTACATCTATAATTGAAAAATACCATTGTTCCTCGTTTTCGTTCCAATATGAACGCACTTTTATGTTTTCAAATAATTTTATATTGCTCATTCCTGTTTACTTTTTATGCCTTTATCAATTTTCCGTCAAACGAAACTATTTTCAATCGGTATCAATTTTTATTTAAATATACACTAATTTTTTAAATTTAAAAATAGAAGAAATTGAAAGCTAAAAAAGCATCTAAAAACCTATTCTTTAATTTTCACTTCTGATTGTGAAAATTGAAGCATTATCGCAATCCCCATCACCAACATACAGCCAAATAAATTCAGCCATAAATAAGGCATCCAATCATAAATATAGCCGACAATTACGACAATTTGTGTAATTAAAGCAGCTACAAAAACCGCATTGCTTTTTACATATTTTACAAAAAATGCCAATAAAAAAATACCCAAAATATTCCCATAAAAAATAGAACCTATAATATTGACAAGCTGAATTAAATTATCAAACAAGTTAGCAAAACTGGCAAATGTTATGGCTAGAATTCCCCAAAGCAGCGTAAACCATTTGGAAACTTTTACATAATGCCGGTCGTTTTTTACCGTCTTCTCGTTTCTTTTATACAAATCAATTACCGTGGTACTCGCCAAGGCGTTGAGTTCAGAAGCGGTGCTGGACATTGCCGCCGACAGAATTACGGCCAATAACAATCCAATTAATCCTCTTGGAAGATTGTGTAAAATAAAATGGATAAAAACATAATCCTTATCGTTGGTCTCCACCGAGTTATCTGCTTTTTTAATATTTTCTTTGGCTTGTTCCCTGTTTTTCAATTCCAATAAATTTAAGGCCTGAATTTCCTTTACCGATTTTTCAAGCTGAAGCGTATTATTTTCGCCTTCAAGAGAAATTCCATAGTTTAAATTTGCCAAATATTTTTGTTCTTCAATTTCTAAATGTTTATTTTCCAAGGATTTATATTCATCGGAATAAATGGAATTTTTAACGACGATGTCGGCAGCCGGATTAAAATTTAAGGGCGAAGCATTGAATTGGTAAAAAACAAAAACCATCACGCCCACCAATAAAATAAAAAATTGCATCGGCACTTTTAGCAATCCGTTAAAAATAAGTCCGAGTTGCATTTCTTTCATCGATTTTCCCGATAAATAGCGTTGCACCTGACTTTGGTCTGTTCCAAAATAGGAAAGTGCCAAAAAACTTCCACCAATAATTCCACTCCAAAAAGTATAACGATTTTCAAAATCAAAAGAGAAATCTAAGACTTCCATTTTACCACTGGCTCCTGCAATTTTCAAGGCTTTAGAAAATGTAATATCAGCTGGTAAATAGCTTACTATTAAATAAAATGCTACAAACATTCCGAGAAAAATTACTGCCATTTGTTGTTTTTGGGTAACGCTTACCGCTTTTGTTCCGCCAGTTACCGTATAAATTATAACCAATGCGCCAATAATGATGTTTAAGGTATTTAGATCCCAACCCAAAACGGCCGACAGAATAATGGCAGGCGCAAAAATGGTAATTCCTGCTGCCAAACCACGTTGGATTAAAAATAAAATAGCGGCTACGGTTCGTGTTTTTAAATCGAACCTGGTTTCTAAATATTCATAGGCGGTAAAAACATTTAATCGATGGTAAATTGGAATAAAAACCAGACAAATAATTACCATCGCAATTGGCAATCCGAAATAAAACTGCACAAAGCCCATTCCGCTATGGAAAGCTTGTCCGGGCGTTGATAAAAAAGTAATGGCACTGGCTTGCGTTGCCATAACAGATAAGCCAATTGTCCACCATTTAGCTTCACTCCCGCCTTTGATATAGTCGGTTACATTTTGGCTTCCTTTGGTTTTCCATGCGCCATAGATTACTATAAATCCCAAAGTTCCAATAAGCACCAACCAATCTAACCACTGCATATTAGGAGAAGTTTTTCATAATTACATAAAATAGCACAATATAAACCGCATTGGCAATTAAAACAATGGTATAAACCTTTTTCCAGACGTATTTTTGTTTATCCATCTTAGTTTTTTAAAGGTTTTTCTGTTTTATTTTTCCCAATTGAAACCATATTTGCAAATAATTTATAGGCTCCAGAAACACCAGCAGGCAATTCCCTAAAAAAACTGAGTCCAGTGTAAATAAAATTTCCTTTACCGTATTTGGCAACCAACAAACTTCCCTTGCTTTCGGGTTCATTTTTATCGTTCATGCTTAAAATTGGCTCAAATTTAGAATCCCATTCGCTTGGAAAATACAAACCACGCTCCTGAACCCAACCCTCAAAATCTTTTTGGGTTATTTTGTTCGGATAATTCAGCAGTTCATGAGCAGGATTAATCAGTCTAACTTCGGCATCTTCTTCCGTAACCCTGTCATGCGACAGTTTTAAGGAATATGGCGCAACCTCATCAACTACCAGTCGGGAATTGGTATTGTATTGCACAATTAAAGTACCGCCATTTTCCACATAACTGTGTAAAAATTTCTGATAAAACTTTGCCCTTTCATTAGTGTTATAAGCCCGAATTCCCAATACAACAGCATCAAAAATTTTTAATTTTTCAGGTGTAATATCTTCATCAGCCAGTTCAACAACTGTATAGCCCATTTGGCGCAAACTGGTTGGTACGGCATCTCTGGCACCTTGAATATAGCCAATTGTTTGTCCTTTTTTCTCAATGGTTAATCGGACTAATTTTGCTTCTGAAGGCCTTATAACCGACTGAAACGGAATATGGTCATAATCTATTTCCACCAATTCATTTGTGTATTGGTTGTTTCCTATTTGAACAACCGGGCTTATAAATGCTTCAGAGTCTTTGGAAGGCGGTTTCACTTCAAATTCAAAATTTTGTTCTTCTCCTTTTTCCTTTAAATTGAATGAAAAACTTTTTGGGGAAACATTCCAAAATTCAGGAACTTTTAAGGCCATATTTCCGCTTAAATTATCTTTGATGGCTTTTACTTTAACGCTAATTTTTTGAGAGGTCTCATCGGCGAAAATAAATACTTTTTCGTCAAAAGAAGCCGAAACTTCGGGCAATACTTCAAAAGGTTTATAGACTTCATCTTTAACGGGATCGTTGTACTTGTAAACCACATTTTTGGAAATAGGAATTACAAATCCGTTAAAATTTAGTCTAAAATTTGCTATGATGATTCTTGGCGATTCGGGCAAGCCAATTAAATTTTCATCTGAAACCTTATACATTCCCAAACTTCCTTTTTCTAGCAATCAATAAGGCGAAGTCAGCTTAATTTCCGAAGGAATTTCAACCGATAAAGAAAATGAATTTACGGTATTTTGTTTTAAGATAATTAGAGAATCAAGTTTTGAATTTAAAGACGAAATTTCAACTGATTCCAAAGAAATAGGATAATTACTTCTATTGACAGCCTCAATTTTTAAGGTATTTCTTGAATTGGCAGTTGTTGAGGCATTATTTGCAACGACTTCTAAATACAATCCGGCACAGGCGGCGATAATTTCCTTTATTTCATCGGATTTAAGTTGTTTCCAATGGTCATCTTTCAATTGCTGCATTAATTTATAGGCTTCAATTAAACTTGGAATACTTGCGGCCGGATTTTTAAAATTATAATCCGCTTCCACTCTTTGCAAAATTTTCCCAATTTCTTTTCCGCCTTTCACGCGATTCCAAGAAGTGTCAATGCCATCAAAAACATTTTTATTCATTGGAAATTCTCCTTTCAAAAATTCCAGATACTCCGTTTCAGTCCCTCTTGAACCTGTGCTGCCAAAACCTTGAGATTTGTGGCTGCTCCTGCTTAAAGAAGCTATTTCACTATTAGACAATCCTTTACTTGGATAAAACGAGCCGATTTCTAAACTTAGCAGATTGGTTTTATCCGCTTTGTTAAAATTCTCTTCACTTCCGTAAAACCACCAGGAAGTATTAAAAAACAATCGTTTCGGCTGCCATATTTCATCATTTTTCAAATGTGATTTGTATGTTGCATCCGAAGCCAAATCAAATGCTTCTATACTTAATAAAGCAGAAGCCGTGTGGTGTCCGTGTGTAGTTCCTGGCGTTCTGTGGTCAAATCTGTTGATAATGACATCTGGTTTTAACCTTCTAATTACTGAAACCACATCATTTAAAACAGCTTCTTTATTCCATATTTGTAAAGTTTCATCGGGATTTTTTGAATATCCAAAATCGTTGGCGCGGGTAAAAAATTGCTCTCCGCCGTCTATGCGTCTTGCTGCCAATAATTCCTCGGTTCTAATTACGCCGAGCAATTCTCCAAGTTCTGGTCCAATTAAATTTTGTCCGCCATCGCCTCTTGTGATGCTTAAATAAGTGGTGCGCGCTTTTACATTATTGGCAAAATAAGAAATTAAGCGTGTGTTTTCATCATCGGGATGTGCCGCGATATATAAAACCGTTCCTAAAAAATTAAGTTTTTTAATGGATTCATAGATTTCTCCTGAAGTTGGTTTTTTTGGGGCTTGTGCAAAAGTTATTGCAATGCAAACTAAAGTTAAGAATAAAGCTGAAACTATTTTTTTCATTCAAATTTGATTTTTTAGCAGTAAAACAAATATAAAATTAAATTTTAGACTTCACTTTTTTTATGAAGGTATTCTCAAATTGGAACGGTTTTTAGTTGAAAGTTGGAAAGCTTGCCTGCTGGAGGTAGGTTAGAAAGTTGAAAGTTCAAATCGTATATCATAAATCTTAAATCGTAATTCAAGTTGCGTATTCTATGGTAAAAGCAAGAAGAAATTATAAAAAAACTCCGAACCAAAAAATTTAACCGCAAATACCGCAAAGAAAATACGCAAAGGGCAAAGATTTACGCTAAGTTCGCTAGATGGCTAAAATCTTCTTTGTGCAACTTTGTGGCTCTCCGAGAAACTCCGCGTAATTAAAAGCTATTACACGAAGATTCACAAAGAAAAAACACAAAGGTTCACAAAGTTTTAAATCACAATAAATCAATTATTTGCTAATCTCTATTTTAACCGCAAATAGCAATTTTGTTTTGGTTAACATTTAATTGCGCCAGACAAAATTCCTAAATCGTAAATCAATTTGCGTTAGGGATTGCAGGGGAAATCCCGGCGTTGCGAGTTTATGAAGTAATATATTCAACAGATTGCCACGCTCCGCTCGCAATGACGGATTGGAACGAAAAGCCCGACCCCCCGCCTTTTCGGCGGGGGGAAACGCCTACCAAAGTAGTAGGTAAACCCAAAATATTATTTTATATGCTGTTTTAGTGTTTAGCCACATTTAATTTCATAATTTCCCAACTAAATCCGACAAAAATTTATTCTTTAATTTATATTGATAACGTGTTGATAAAAAATCTTTTTAAAACGACATATTTAGAATATATTTGTAACTCATTCCATTAAAATAATCATAAATGAAATTTATAGTATCAAGTGGTCAATTATCGAAACAACTCCAAGTATTGGGAGGCGTTATCAACAGCAATAATACATTACCAATTTTAGATAATTTTTTGTTCGAATTGAAAGAAAACGAATTAAAAATATCGGCTTCCGATTTAGAAACAATCATGAGCACCGTTATTGAAGTGGAATCTGAATCAGAAGGGTCTGTAGCAATATCAGCACGATTATTACTGGACACCTTAAAGACGTTTCCAAACCAGCCATTGACTTTCAAAACCGAAGAAAATAATACTGTTGAAATCAGTTCGAGCCAAGGAAAATATGATATGGCTTATTTTGATGGCAATGAATTCCCAAAAGCGGTAACGCTTGATTCTCCAAGCAGCACCACAATTCCGGGAGATATATTGGCAACAGCGATTTCAAAAACCATATTTGCCACAGGAAATGATGATCTAAGACCTGTGATGAGCGGTGTGTTTTTTCAGTTTAATTCGGAAAATTTAACCTTTGTGGCAACAGACGCCCATAAATTGGTTAAATATTCAAGAACCGATATTACCGCAAAAGAATCTGCGGAATTTATTATGCCTAAAAAACCGCTAAACTTATTGAAGGGAATTTTAGCCGGTTCCGACAGTGATGTAACCGTGGAATATAACGATTCAAACGCAAAATTTATTTTTGATAATGTGGTGTTGGTTTGCCGTTTAATCGACGGAAAATATCCAAATTATGAAGCGGTTATTCCAAAAGAAAATCCAAATAAACTGACCGTTGACCGAGGAACTTTTTTAAATTCGGTAAAACGTGTGTCTATTTTCTCAAGCAAAACCACGCACCAAATTCGTTTGAAAATGGCAGGAACTGAATTAAATATTTCTGCGGAAGACATCGATTATTCTAACAAAGCCGAAGAACGTTTGGTTTGCGATTATCAGGGTGAGGATATGCAAATTGGATTCAATTCCCGTTTTTTAACTGAAATGTTGAGCAATTTAAATTCCAATGAAGTGTTAATTGAAATGTCGTTGCCAAACAGAGCCGGAATTTTAACGCCGATTGATGGGATTGATGACGGTGAATTCATCACCATGTTGGTAATGCCTGTGATGTTGAATAACTAACCGTTTTAAAAATTATTGATATTCTAGACGCTAGTTTAATGAGCGTTGATATTTAATTTCAAATCCATATTTCTGAGGTTTCAAGTTGGTTCAAACGTTGAAAATTCAATTATTCCCTTTAGAGTTAGGGTAAAAATAATTGAATTTTCAATCATAATAGCCAGTTTAAACTAGAGCCATATTCTACAAAAAAAAAAAAACCAGCCTGCTTCTAGAAAATAGAAAAGAAATATTTTATTTAGTGGTAAAAATCAATGTTTTAAGATTCATAAATATTTAACTGAACACTATTTCCATAAATAGAAAACCTTAAAAATCCGCTATTGGCGGATTTTTTGTATTATTGTCTTAAATTTATTTTATGAATTTCCTAGCGCACTTATACCTTTCCAAAGAAAATAAAAATATTTTAATAGGTAATTTTATTGCTGATGCCGTGAAAGGAAAAGATTATAAAAACTTTCCTAAAGAAATTCAGGCTGGCATTTTATTGCACAGGAGAATTGATTATTTTACAGATACCCATTTAATTGTCAGACAAAGCAAGCGACGATTAAATTTGCAATACAACCATTACAAAGGTGTAATCATCGATATATTTTACGATCATTTTTTGGCCAAAAACTGGCACCATTATTCGGATATTCCGCTAGAAATTTATGCGGAAAATGTTTATGCATTTTTGCAGGAAAACAATGAAATTTTTCCAGAAAGAATCCAGAAATTATTACCTAATATGATTAAATACAATTGGTTGGTGAGCAATGCTTCCATTGAGGGGATTCAAAAAATTTTAACGGGAATGAACAAGCAATCCAAAGGAATTTCAAAAATGGATTTGGCCACAGAAGATTTATTAAAGCACTACGAAGAATTCGAATTGGATTTCACGACATTTTTTAAGGAATTAATGCAGTTTTCAGAAGATAAGACCAAAAAATTATTATTAAAATGAAGCGAATTATCCTATTTATTGCAGTTGTATTTCTATTTACCCAATGTAAAAATACTTCAACAGAAACTAATAAAACTTCCAAAAACGTTGGATTTATAGCCGATAGCGCAATGGTGGTGAGCGCTCGTGAAGAAGCTTCAAAAATTGGTGTGGCAATTTTACGAAAAGGCGGGAATGCTTTTGATGCCATGATTGCCACAGAACTCGCTTTGGCAGTTGCCTATCCTTTTGCCGGAAATATTGGCGGTGGCGGATTTATGGTTTACAGAACCCACGAAGGCAAAACCGGAGCCTTGGATTATAGAGAAAAAGCACCGCTTGCCGCTTCAAAAGACATGTATTTGGACGAAAACGGCAATATTATAGCAGAAAAAAGCACATTGGGTGCCATGGCTGTTGGTGTTCCAGGAACGGTGGACGGCTTGTTTAAAGTTTACGAAAAATTTGGAAGCCTTCCTTTTTCAGAATTAATTCAGCCAGCCATCGATTTGGCCAATAAAGGCGTTGTGGTAACTGAGAAGCAGGCCGAAAGATTGGCGAACTACAAACATTATTTTTCCGAAGTGAATGATGCCAAGATTTTATTGGATGCAGATTGGAAAGCAGGAGACACCATTAAATATGTTAAGCTGGCCGAAACGCTGGAAAGAATTCGGGATTTGGGAAGAGACGGATTTTATAAAGGTGAAACTGCCGAGATGTTGGTAAATTATGTCCAGAAATTAGGCGGAATTATCACCAAAACAGATTTGGAAAACTACGAAGCAAAATGGCGGAATCCAATTGAATTTAACTATAAAGATTTAAAAATTATTGCGATGTCGCCGCCTTCAAGCGGCGGAATTTGCCTTGCGCAAATTTTTAAGGCAATTGAACCTTTTGACATTGCTTCTTATGGACATAATTCCTTAAAATCCATTCAATTGCTTACGGAAGCGGAAAGAAGGGCTTATGCTGACAGGTCTTATTATTTAGGTGATCCTGATTTTGTGAAAATTCCAATTGACACATTAGTCTCTTCAAAATATGTGAAAAATAGGATGGCCAATTTTTCTTGGGACAATGCAACACCTTCTTCAACTTTAAAACACGGGAATATTGTTGGCTATGAAAGTGATGAAACAACGCACTATTCCATTGTTGACAAGTATGGCAACTCAATTTCGGCAACCACCACTTTAAATGGCGCTTACGGCTCTAAAGTTTATGTTTCCGAAGGTGGTTTCTTTTTAAATAATGAAATGGACGATTTCAGTTCAAAACCAGGAGTACCCAATATGTTTGGATTAATTGGTGCTGAAGCGAATTCAATTCAACCAGAAAAACGTATGTTAAGCTCCATGACACCCACAATTGTTGAAAAAAACAACCAGTTTTATATGTCGGTTGGTTCTCCTGGAGGTTCAACCATTATAACATCTGTTTTGCAAACTATTTTAAATGTTTATGAATTTAAAATGGGCATGCAAGATGCCGTAAATGCCCCAAGATTCCACCATCAATGGTTGCCAGATGTGATTACTATGGAACCTAAAGGTTTTGACAGTTTGCTGGTAAATCAATTACAGGAAAAAGGATATCATATTAAACAAGAAAATACCGTAATTTTGGGTAAAGTTGATGCTATTTTACGTTTGCCCAACGGAAAGCTGGAAGGTGGCGCGGATTATAGAGGCGATGATAAAGCCGCGGGGTTTTAAATCCCCCTAACCCCCGAAGGGGGGAATTGACAATTGATAAAAATGAAAATATAAAGTTCGTTAAAAAGTATCATTAAAAAGTTAAATAGTTAAACAACAAGTTATCAGTTATCAGTTTTCAGTTTTTAGTTGCAGTTTTCGGTTGCAGTTTTTATTGGGGAATTGACAATTGATAAAAATGTAAATATAAAATTCATTGGTAACAAGCTAAACAAACCCCAAAATAACAACAGACATCAGAAAATTAATGGAAGCAGGAAAAAGAACAATTAGAGATATTTTTAACAGAGGTAGAAATTTAGAAATACCTTTTTTTCAAAGAGCATACGTTTGGGATACAGAACAATGGCAACGATTTTTAGAAGATATGATAATGGTTTCGACAACCAAAAGACCCTATTTTTTAGGTTCTGTAATTTTAAAACAACAAGAAACTACTTCAAATAATGATTCGATTTTAACAGTCATTGACGGACAACAAAGACTAACAACATTGAATATTTTCCTAAAAGTTTTGTGTCTAAAAAACAATTCAGATAACGATTTTACTGAAACTTTTAAAAAACAAAGAGATAAATCAATCATTTTACTTCACAATCATAACGACCAAGAATCGTTTAATAAAGTCATAAATCTTGAAAGTTCAACAGTTTTTAAAAATGTTTCAGAAAATGATAATATTCTTTCAGCTTATAACTTTTTCAACGAAAATATAACCAAAGACAACATAGAAAACTCAATTGACTTTTTCAATATTCTCGACAATATTTTATTTGTTGGTATTGACCTTGGTTACGAAGAAGATGAACAACAAATTTTTGACACAATTAATTCGCTTGGTGTTAGATTAACAACAGCGGAATTACTAAAAAATTACTTTTTTAAACGAGACGAAATTGACAGTTATGACAAATATTGGAAACAAATATTCGAGAAAGATGACGACACTAAAATTTATTGGGACAAAGAAATAACAACAGGTCGTTTAAGAAGAACATTTATAGACCTTTTCTTTTACTCATATCTTCAAATTAAAACACAAGAACCTGAACTAAAAGTAAATACAGAAGATAAAATTGAGTTTTCAAAAGTTGATAACCTATTTGAATCTTATAAAAGATTTATAAGAGATTACAAATTAGACAAGACTAAAATTCTTGACGAAATAAAAGAATACGCAGATTTATTCAAAGAGAATTTTGATTTTGATATTATCAATAATGAACTAAATTCAGAAAGTGGAATTGAGCGTATAAATGCAATTATTTTTGGTCTTGACACTTCAACATTAATTCCATACTCGCTTTATATTCTCAAAAATGTTGAGGACGAAACTCAACGAAACGAGCTTTTTGCATTTATAGAAAGTTATGTAATGCGTAGAATGGTTGTTAAAGCAACAACTAAAAACTACAATCAATTATTTACAGACAGATTAATATCTAACAAAATACTATCTAAAAAGCAGTTTGTAGATTATTTGGAAAGTAGAAATGATAAAGTAAATTATTTACCAAACGACACAGAATTAAAACAAGGTTTTGAAAACTCAATTTTAATCAACAAACAAACAGCAGGAATTATTTACCTAATAGAATCCAAAATTAGAAATAGAAATAAACAAGCAACCCAACTTTTAGGAATTAGCAAATACAGTTTAGAACATTTAATACCTAAAAAATGGGAAAATAAATGGAACACCATTTCTACGAAAGAAGCAAAAGATTACAGAAATTTTAAATTAAAAACGTTAGGGAATCTAGCGATTATTACTCAATCTTTAAATGCTTCAATACGAGATTCAAATTGGCCAACCAAAAAGAGAGGTAGCGGAAATAAGGAAGGTTTAAAACATTATTCGGGCGGAATTGAAACTCTTGCACCATATCTTGATTTGGATGAATGGAATGAAGCTGAAATTGAAAAAAGGTCTGATTTTCTTCTAAAAAAGGCAACTGAAATATGGACAGCAGAGGAAATGCAAATTGACAACTCTATTGAAAATCCAAAAACAGAAGTTTACAAAAAAATCGATTTGCCACAAAGTACAGTAAATCAAAAGGTAAAAAACTCTTCAAATGAACCAATTGGAAAACTTCCGATTGGAGTGTATGTAAGAAAAACATTTAGTGAATTAGTAGATAACAAATTAATCGACAAAAATGAAATTGAAAGATTACAGAGAAGTGATTATTCAAAACTAACCTTTGATATTCAATTTCCTTTTATGGTTAAACAAAATTCTAATAATTACGAAAGGGTTAGATATTGGAAAAATCCATATCATTTAAATGGAGAAAAGTTTTTTGTATGTTCTCAATGGTTTGAAGTTCCAGCAAATAATGACAGACCGTATTATGAAGCTTGGTTGAGGAAAATGAAAAGACAATCGGAATAACGTCAGTTGCCAACACCTCATAAAATTTATGCTTACATTTGAAATAAATAACGAACCGACAAACATTCTACAAGCGATTTGCTACGGCAGAAAAATCTCCGATTTTTCAACCCACAAATCTCATAAAATTCGTTGGCAATAAGCTTGAAAATTGCAACTTTAAATCACAAAAATTGAATCTTAATTACTAAATTTAAAGCTATGAAAAGTAAAAAAAACAAATTAACTAACCTTTTAAAAAAAGTAATCTTACTCTTTGGGATTACTCTATTATTCTTTGGATGCGATTCTGAAGAAACGATTAACGCTCAACTAGAAGAACAATTCCAGGGAGAATTAGTTGAAAAAGTAACTTTTGAAGAAATTAAAAATGAACCAATCTTTTCTAAAGCTTTTGCCGATTTTAAATTAGATAAATTTGAAAATCAATTTAATGCCAAATCAACTGATTCAACGAATTTTAAAATTAATTTAAATTCCATTAATAAAATTGAAAAAGATCACGCAACAACCTATACTTTTCTAGTAGAAGACAATAGTAAAGAATTACCTCCTTTTGCTTTTAAAAATTTAGTTATTGAAATTACACCAAACAAAACTCAAGGATATTTTATTACATATTACCCTACAAATGAATATATACAAAACAAAATTAATAATATTGAAACCGATTTTATAGCTAATATCTCTATAAGTGATGTTAAAGAAGACATTACGGAACTTCTAAATCAAATAACATCAAGCAAAAGTAGAACTAGTCAAAAAAGTAATTGCACAAAATATTTAATCATAGAAACTGTTTGTACATCTGGTCAACACTGGCCTGGAGATTCTTGTTCTTTAAGTGGTAGTAATAGAGCACAAACCTATTCTATTCCTGTTTTAGATGACGGATGTGATAGTAGTGGTGGAGATTCCAGTTCTAACGGAAACCCTATTAACATAGGCGACAACCAGAATGTCTCAATACCAGGCGGCGGTAGTTCTTCTGGAGGCAGTAATCCTCCTTCTGTAAATTCAGGCAGCACATTTCCTAACGTTCCTAGTGGAATTGGGGATATGAACTCAGACAATATTGATAATTTACTTAGTTATAATCCATCAATTTTAGAAAACAAAACCAATTATTTTAATTATCTAAAAAATATAGCTAATTATTGTAATGCATCAGGGCAATTGGATTTAGGTTCATTGCTTTACAATTATGGTATTAATTCAAATTTAAATAATCAAGAACTGGTTATTGTCAGTTCAAAAGCAAAACAAATTTTAGGTATACTGGCAAAAAATAATTTCACAGATATCGACCGATATTCACTAACTGATAAAAAAATTATTGCTCAAAATTCGTTATTTATTTCTTTCTTACCAGATATTAAGGATTTAGGCATAAATATACCGCAAACAGCTGAAGAATGGAAAGTGTTTTTTGAAATTTTGAAACCAATACTCTTAGAAGTTGGAATAGAATTCATACCTTTAGGTGGTGTTTACAACTCTGCAGTAGATTCACTAAATGGAATTGATTCCAGTGACTGGACTCAAATTACAATAGGTGTTGTAGGTATAATAATGGAGTTTACACCTGCCGACCAAATTAAGAACCTTTTTAAGCTGGTTAAAAACAGTAAAAAAGGGTTTAAAATTTTTAAACTTACCAGAAAGTTCACTAATGTTATAAAAGATGCACTTGACAGTGGTTTGAAAATTGTACTTGATAATAACATTATAAAATTTTTAGATAATAGTGACACTGAAATTGCCAGAATAGTTAACAATACACTTACTTTTAAATACACAGGGTTTGGGGGTAATATAATAACTAACCCCAATAAAACTAACACTGTGATTGGGAAATGGCTTAACCAAATTGAAAATATTTGGAATACTGGTTTGGCTAAACAAGGAGATAATGTTGGTGGATTGAATATTCTAGGCAATGTTCCAAATGGTACTGTAACAGAAAAATGGGTATTTAATAAAGAATGGTTAGACCAAGCCATTGCAAGAGGTGATGCTATTAGAGTAACAGCTAACCCGCTTAACATAGATAATGTGTTTCATATAAAAACTGGTGTACCTAGTAGTGCCTTTTTATCCGTGGAATCACTAAAGGGTTACCTATTAAACCTATCAACTACTAAAATTGAGGATTTAGGATATTACGGTAGGGAATTAAGACACTTATTCCAAAATGGATATTCATTTAATTCAACAACAAAACAATTTGTAAAATGATACGATTTGATGGATATTATATTTTTGAACCTGTTTTATTTCAAGAAAGAAAGGAATGGACTCCTGATTATTCTATAAGAGCATTGATGTTTCAAGATAATGGTATTGTTACAACAGCTCAAAAGTGGACAAAAAAAGATAAAGATACGGTTTTTAATATTAAGGATTTTGATATAAGGAGCAACTCAGAAAAATTTGGAATGACTGATAGAGGATTTTTTATATTAAGCAATGAAGGAAAACAATGGGAAGAAAGGTTTTATTATGATATAATTTCAGATGAAAGGTTTATAAGTAGACAAACTGGGGAGACAATAAGATTTATACCTTGGAACTATAACAAATAAATACGAAACCACAACCACGTATATAAAAAATAGCAGAATAAGTACAAGTTTTAGAATTTGAATTTTTCTGCATAATTTTATGAAACACGAGCCGAAAAAAATGTTGAAATTGGAATTGAATTGGTTAGATTTTGAGCAAAATAGCGGAATTGAGCAACGAAACGGAAAATACTAAAAAGAAAAATTGAAATAAAAAGAGAAACATTCCAGATTTTTAAAATCATAAATCGATTTAAAAAATTACCAAATTAAAAGTAGAACAAAAAATCAAAATTGGGATAAAAACTAATTGCAATAGCTCATAAAATTTATGCTTAAATTTGAACTAATACAAACAACAATCATTCAACAAACAATTTGCTACGGCGGAAAAATCTCCGATTTTTCAACCCACAAATCTTATAAAATTCGTTAAAAAGTATCATTAAAAAGTTAAATAGTTAAACAACAAGTTATCAGTTGCAGTAAGCAGTTTTTTATTTTGGTAAACTTTTTACTTTCTGACTAATTTAAAAATAGTTAAACCGTTTCACAACCAAACAGTTAAAAGATTAAAAAATTAAAAAAAATATGAATTCCAATACAATAACCTACGGAATTTTAAAAGCAATCGCCATTATTACGGGTGTTTTATTGGTGCTTTACTTTTTATACAGAATACAATCCGTTATCGCTTATATCGCAATTTCAATAGTTATTGCTTTAATCGGAAGTCCAATTATTCACTTTTTAAAACGAAGACTGAAATTCCCGAATTTTGTGGCCGTTATCTCAACAATGTTATTGTTTTTAGGTATTCTAACCGGAATAATAAGTATGTTTATTCCGCTCATTATTAAGCAAGGCGAAAATTTATCCTTATTAAATATTGAACAACTTCAAACAAATATTGAACAAATATTAAATCAGGTTAACGATTACTTTTTTTTGCATAATATCGATATATTAAATGAATTAAAAAAAGCCGATTTGTTTAAAAATCTAAAAGCCATTCCCGATTTGTTAAATGCGATTATCGGAACCATCGGAAACTTCAGCGTTGGATTATTTTCAGTTATTTTCATCACTTTCTTTTTAATGAAAGACGCTCATATTATGGAAGATTCCTTATATGTTTTAGTAAGCGATAAAAGTGAGCCAAAACTGCGAAATGCATTGGCTTCAATCAACAATTTATTGTCGAGATATTTTATTGGCTTGGTGCTTCAAATTTTAATTCTATTCGTCATCTATTTAATAGTATTGGTAATATTTGGTATAGAAAACGCCATTGTAATTGCATTTTTATGTGCGCTGTTAAATTTAATTCCATACATCGGCCCATTATTTGGCGGCATTCTATTGCTTTTTTTAACCATGAGCAACAACCTCGGACAAGATTTCCAATCTGAAATATTACCAACCACCATTTATGTAATGATCGGTTATCTTTTTGCACAATTCATTGACAATAATGTGAGTGTGCCCATCATCTTTTCAAAAAGCGTAAAATCGCATCCCTTAGAAATATTTTTAGTGATTATTATTGGCGGAATTTTGTTTGGTATTGTTGGAATGATCGTCGCCGTGCCGACCTACACTGCCATAAAAGTAATTTTAAAAGCTTTTTTAGCCGATAACAAAATTGTGAAATTAATGACCAAGGATATATAAATTTAATTAGATTCTTAAATCAAAAAGCTATAAAATTATATTTTGATTCTGCCTTTCTGGTTGTTCAGCCTGCAATTTTAGTGGGCGTTTCCCTACGGGTCGGGCTTTTCGTTCCAATCCGTCATTGCGAGCGGAGCGTGGTAATCTATTGAATATATTACTTCATAAACTCGCAACGCCGGGATTTCCCCTACAATCCCTAACGCAGCTTGAATTACGATAGCTGATTTACGATTTTAGAAGAAAAAATCTTTAGATGCTGGATTTGGTTTTTAATATTTTACTTGCTTTTAATCATAAAATACACAACTTGAATTACGATTTAAGATTTACGATTTGAACTTTCAACTTTCAAAGTTCACTCAGTTGGCGCGAGCGTAATGTCATTAAGTTAAGACTTTAACGCCTTTATTTTGTCATTCCAAAAAGGTCAATTAAAACCGCGTCATTGCGAAGCTTTTGAAAAAAAGCAGAAGCAATCTGTTTCTTATTTAACTTAATCTTAGTTTTGGGCAGTTTTAGCCAGCAAACCCACTAGCGCGAGCGTCCCGCTCGTGACTACAAGTAATTTTAGGGATTTTTTATTTTCTTTATTTTCAATTGTGTATAGCTTTCCAAAAAATCAGGTTACTAGTATTATTGGGTACGAGCGAGACGCTCGCACCAGCGAAGGGTCATTCCAAAAAGGTCAATTAAAACCGCGTCATTGCGAAGCTTTTGAAAAAAGCAGAAGCAATCTGTTTCTTATTTAACTCAAGTCTTAGTTTTGGGCAGTTTTAGCCAGCAAACCCGTTAGCGCGAGGAAATTAGAATTTAAAAGACTTAAAACTTTTTAGCGCGCTTTGCGGTTTTTATTTGCGGAATTTGCGGTTGAATTTTTTAGTTCGGAGTTTTTTTATAATTTCTTCTTGCCTTTTATCTTAGAATACGCATTCTAATTTACGATTATAAAAAAAATCCTTTTACCATAAATTCAAACCTATATATTTTAGCGATAATTTTTTTATTTTCAATATTTAAACCTTAGATTTACAATAAAAAAATTGTACTATGACAAATGAAATTATGATTCCAGATGAAAAAATTACCAATAAAATATATCTTATTCGGGAACAAAAAGTAATGTTAGATAGGAATTTAGCCGAACTCTATAAAGTAGAAACCAAACAGTTAAAAAGACAGGTTCGCAGAAATATAGAACGTTTTCCCGAAGATTTTATGTTTGAATTAAATAATGAGGAGTTTAAAAATTGGAGGAGCCAATTTGGCACCTCCAATCTTTCCGACAAAATGGGTTTACGTTATGCACCAATGGCTTTTACCGAACAGGCCTGTCCTGAGCCGTAGCCGAAGGAGTGTAGCTATGTTATCAAGTGTTTTAAACAGCCAAACCGCCATAAAAGTAAATATTCAAATTATAAGGGTATTTACCAAGATAAGACATAAGTTCACAGATAATTTAAGTTTAAAACTCGAAATTGAGGAAATAAAAAAGAAACTCTCCCATCAAAATAAAAATATTGAACTTGTATTCAGCTATTTAGATGAACTGATAGAAAAGAAAGAAAATCAAAAACCAAGAATTAAGATAGGCTATAAAAAAGATTAAATCTCAATAACTATGTTAACTTATATTGCACTTTTGCGCGGGATAAATGTTTCTGGTCATCATAAAATTAAAATGACCGAATTAAAGCAGCTTTTTTTAGATTTAGGTTACCATGATGTTTTTACCTATATACAAAGCGGAAATGTAATTTTTAAGTCTAACATTAAAGAATCTATTCTTATTGAGGATACCATAATTTCAGCTATTTCAAAACATTTCGGACATGCTATTGAGGTGCTGGTATTAACCAAAAATGAATTAATTACTGTTTTTAATTCCAATCCATTTCTTGCCAAAAATCCATCTATGGATATTTCAAAATTACATGTTACATTATTAAATAAGAAACCAGATTTAGCTGGAATTCCACCTATTGAAGATCTAAAAGAAACAGGTGATGATGAATTTCAAATAATTGAAAACACCATTTATTTATATTGTCCAAATGGTTATGGAAACACGAAATTGAACAACAATTTATTTGAAAAAAAACTACAAGTTACCGCCACCACAAGAAACTGGAAAACCATTGATAAACTTGTTGAATTAAGCAAGCAATAATTTGAATCAGGAAATTTTAAATAAAGAAGTTCAGAATTTTATCAACGCTAATTTAAATTCAGACGTAACAAAACTGATTTTAAAAGGAAGTCCGTTTGAACAAGTTTCCATTCAGGAAATTGCAGCGCAAATTTTGGCAAAAAACGCTTGTAAAAAAAAATTGCCCACCTGGTTTAATTCAGAAAACATTTACTATCCCAACAAACTGAATATTGAACAAACCTCTTCAGAAGTTGCATCTGACTATAAATCCAATTTGGTTTCAGGAGAAAATTTAATCGACATTACTGGCGGATTTGGCGTGGATGCTTACTTTTTTTCACAAAAAATCTCAAAAATAACACATTGTGAAATTAATGAAGAATTATCGGTAATTGTTTCTCATAATTTCAAACAACTAAAAGTAAATAACATCACTACATTTGTTGGTAATGGAATTGATTTTTTAACAAAATATCAGGGGAAATTCGATTGGATATACGCAGATCCCTCGCGCAGAAATGATGCCAAAGGAAAAGTTTTTTTGCTGGAAGATTGCTTGCCGAACATCCCCAAAAAGTTAAATTTATTGTTTGAAAAAACAGATCATATTCTGCTTAAAGTTTCTCCTATTTTAGACATTACAAGTGCCGTAAATGAATTGCGATTTGTAAAAGAAATTCACGTGGTTGCCATTGAAAATGAAGTGAAAGAATTGCTGTTTTTATTGAAGAAAAATAATACACAAAATATTGATATTAAAACCATTAACTTCAACAAAGAAGAAATTCAAAAATTCAATTTCAACTTAAATGAAGAAGTTTCTCCGACATTTTCCGAGCCAAAAAAATATCTATATGAACCCAATGCCGCAATTTTAAAAGCAGGCACTTTTCAACAGATTTCAGCGCAGTTAAAAATTGATAAATTGCACCAACATTCACATTTATACACTTCAGATAAATTAATTGATTTTCCCGGAAGGAAATTTGAAATAAAACATTGCATTTCATACAACAAAAAGCAATTGTTAAAATTAATCCCTTCACAAAAAGCGAATATTGCCATTCGAAATTTCCCAGAAACCGTTGCTCAAATTCGGAAAAAAACCAAATTAAAAGATGGCGGAAATCAATATCTTTTTTTTACAACAGCTATAAACAACAAGCATCTGGTGCTTATTTGTGAGAAAGAATAAAACTAAAAGTTGTTTTAGCAAAAATCATTAAAATTTAGTAATTTTAGCCTTTTATACTCACTAAAATGGCAAATAAAAATATCCGCTCGTTATCATACAGAAAGGAATTAGATGATAATTTGTTCGAAAACATCGCAGATTTATCGCAGAAAAATGCTTCAAAACCTGAATTTCAGGAACTTGCTAAACGGTTTATGATTGACGATTCCGTGGTAGCGGCCACCGCATCCTTTTATGACTTTACCAGAGAAAGCAATCGAAACAAAAAAATTCATGTGTGCAGCGGAACGGCTTGTATGGTTGCAAATACCCAAAATAGTCTTCATAAAAATTTAGAAGATTATTTTGACAAAGAGGAAATCGGAAATGCTGCCTGCGTTGGTCGTTGCCACACCAACAATGCGTTTATGTACAATGATAATACCTATTCGGCGCACAGCGAAAATGAATTAAATTCAATTATCGACAATAAGAAACATCAAGAAAATAAATACAATATTGCTTGTAACACCACTCCTATTTTAACCGCTGAAATTGAAGATATTACCGCATTTTATCAATTGGCTGAAGTTCATAAAAAAAATTCGCAACAGGTAATTCAAGAAATAAAAACATCCAATTTACGCGGTCGTGGTGGAGCTGGATTCCCGTTTTGGTTTAAGTTGGATGCCGTTATAAAAGAACCCTTCGACTCCGCTCAGGATGACACCCAAAAATATATTGTTTGCAATGCAGATGAAGGTGATCCTGGTGCTTATTCTGATATGTATTTAATGGAACATCAGCCACATAAAGTGCTTTTCGGAATGTATATGGCAGGATTGACTGTCGGCGCAAATACTGGCGTTTTATACATCAGGGGAGAATATCCAGATTCGATTCGCATTATTGGCGAAGCAATTTCAGCATTAAAAGAAAAAAAACTGATTGGCGATTTTAAGTTCAAAATTATTCGCGGACAAGGTTCTTACGTTTGCGGCGAAGAAACTGCATTACTGAATTCTATTGAAGGTTTGCGCCCGGAAGTTCGCGTTCGTCCGCCATATCCAGCACAATATGGATTGTTTGGAAAACCAACTGTTTTGAGCAATGTGGAAACTTTTGCGAACATTCATTGGATTTTAGAAAATGGCGGTGAAGCATACTCAGCATTAGGAACAAAACAGTCAACAGGAACAAAATTGGTTTCGTTGGACAGTTTTTTTAAGAGTCCGGGAATCTATGAAATTGAAATGGGAACACCCTTAAAAACTGTTTTTGATGAATTTGGAAACGGCTTAAAATCGGAAATAAAAGCATTTCAAATTGGCGGACCTTTGGGCGGAATTGTGCCTTCTGATAAAATTAAGGATTTAACATTGGATTTTGAATCGTTGAGCAGCAACGGATTTTTATTGGGTCATGCAAGTGTTGTTTCCATTCCAAAAGATTTTCCTATGATTCAATTTTTGGAACATTTAATGGAATTTACTGCGGATGAATCCTGCGGAAAATGTTATCCGTGTAGAATAGGCACTTTCAGAGGCATGGAAATGCTTCAAAAAGCACAACAAGAAGATTATAAAATTGACCGTCAGTTATTTGATGATTTATTGGAAACCCTGGAAATAGGTTCACTTTGTGCATTGGGTGGCGGTATTCCGTTGCCGGTAAAAAATGCATTGCAATATTTTGAGGATGAGTTGAAGGAATATTTCAAATAGTATTTAAAAATTATTACACAAAGACACACCGAGGAACACAAAGATTCACAAAGCAAAATGACTGAAAATGAAATAGCAAGTGTTATTATTGGAAAAGCAATAGCTGTACATAGGGAACTTGGACCGGGATTATTGGAATCTACTTACCAAGAATGTCTTTTTTATGAGTTAAAAAATGACAATTTAAAGGTTGAAAAAGAAATAGCATTGCCAATTATTTATAAAGATATTAAATTGGATCACGGATACAGAATTGATTTATTAGTTGAAAATAAAGTGGTTATTGAATTAAAAACAGTAGAGTTTTTAAATGATGTGCATACGGCTCAAATATTAACATACATGAAACTAGGAAATTATAAATTAGGTTTATTATTGAATTTTAATGTAAAACTTTTAAAGGAAGGTATCAAAAGATTTGTACTGTAAAATCTCTGTGAATCTTAGTGATTCTTTGTGAATCTCCGTGTAATAACAACTAACTGGATATCCAAAAAGAATTAAAAAGTTATTTCACAAAGACGTAAAAAGAGAAAATACCTAAATACAGTACATATCTAAAATGACAATTATAAAAACTCAGAAACCTTGCGGTTAAAAAAACGAAAATCATGAAAGCATTTATAAACAACATCGAACACAAATTTTTGCAAGGGGAAACCATGTTGGAATTTGTCAGAAGAATTGAAGAAAATAAAAATGCCATTCCAACCATGTGCCAGGATGACCGATTGGAAAATTTTGGTTCATGCAGGGTTTGTTCGGTAGAAGTG
This sequence comes from Lutibacter sp., assembly GCA_028696945.1. Classification (GTDB taxonomy): domain Bacteria; phylum Bacteroidota; class Bacteroidia; order Flavobacteriales; family Flavobacteriaceae; genus Lutibacter. The sequence goes on along the minus strand of JAQVGD010000027.1, from coordinate 2,871 downwards.
GCGCGTGAAAAAGACGGATTAACAAAAACGATGGCTTCTTGCCATACCCCTATTTCTGAGGGATTGCATATTTACCCAAACACAGAAAAAATAAAACGTCTTCGCAAAAATATTGTCGAATTGGTGTTAACAGATTATCCGGCAGATAAAATTTTTCCTTCCGCAGAAAAAAAAGCAACGCCTTTTCAGGAAACCATTGCCCAAATTGGAATTCCAGATATCCGTTATCCGCAAGGAAAAAATCATTTAGACATTCAGCCAGACAGGGCGCATCCTTATATAAAATCGGATTTATCGCAGTGTATCAACTGTTTTAGATGTGTGAGAGCTTGTGAAGAAATTCAGGGAGAAATGATTTTGGGAATGTCGGGTCGTGGATTCGCAACCAACATTATCAAAGGTTTCGACACTACTTTTAACGAATCGGCTTGCGTTTCTTGTGGCGCCTGCGTTCAAACTTGTCCGACCGAAGCTTTAACAGATAAATTTGAGACAAAAACCTTAATTCCAGATAAAACTGTACGAACTACTTGTACTTATTGCGGCGTTGGCTGTCAGTTAGACGTTTCAGTTATCGATGGAAAAATTAGGGGAATTCAAGCTCCTGAAACCGCCGAAGTAAATCAGGGCCATACGTGTTTAAAAGGTCGTTTTGCTTTTCAGTTTTACAACCATCCCGACAGATTGGGAGAACCTATGATTAAAAAGAATGGCAAATTTGAAGTGGTCACTTGGGAGGAAGCATACAATTTTATCACATCAAAATTAATTGAAATCAAAAATAAATACGGCGCAGATGCCATTGGTGGAATTTCCTCGTCAAGAGCCACCAATGAAGAGAATTATCTTATGCAAAAAATGATTCGTGTAGCCGTTGGAACCAATAATATTGATGGTTGCGCACGAGTTTGTCACGCTCCTACTGCTTTCGGAATGCAGCAAGCTTTTGGAACGGGTGCCGCCACAAATTCTATAGAAGATTTAAAACAAGCCGATGCTATTTTTATTTTCGGGGCAAATCCGGTCAAAGCCCATCCAGTAACTGGCGCTAAAATTAAGCAGGCTTTTATGAAAGGCGTGACTTCTATCGTTGTTGACCCAATCAGAACAAATTTGGCAGATTTGGCTACTCATTTTCTTCAAATCAGACCCGGAACCAATGTGGCCATTTTAAATATGATTGCACATTATATTATTAAAGAAGGATTGGTAAATCAGGATTTTATTAATTCTTATACGGAAAAATATTCAGCATTTAAAAGCCATGTGGAGCATTTGGATATGGATGAATTGGAGAAACTCACAGGAGTTTCCAAAGAATTGGTAAGAGATGCCGCCATTGCTTATGCTTCCGCAGAGCGCGCGATGGAATTCCATGGTTTGGGCGTTACAGAGCATTTTCAGGGAAGTAAAACCGTCATGTTATTGTCCAATTTAGCGATGATGACAGGAAATGTTGGCCGAAACGGTGTTGGCTTAAATCCGTTGCGCGGACAAAATAATGTTCAAGGTGCTGCAGATATGGGTGTACAGCCACACCAAGGAGCTGGTTATTTGGATATTAGCAAACCTGAAATTCAACAATATTATGCTCAAAAATACGGTATTGAAAAAATGCCAGAAAGTATAGGATTGAAAATTCCTGAAATGCTGGATGCCGCCATCAACGGAAAAATTAAAGCATTATATATAATGGGAGAAGATACCATTATGACCGATCCAAACTCTTATCACAGCATTAAAGCATTTGAAAATTTAGAATTGATTGTGGTACAGGAATTATTTATGACAGCTACTTCTGAAATGGCTGATGTAGTACTGCCGGCTTCTTCTTACTTTGAAAAAAATGGAACATTTACCAATGGAGAACGCCGTGTGCAACGCGTTAATAAAGTGATTGAGCCTATAGGTAACACAAAACCCGACGGACAAATTATTATTGATATTATGGGCAGATTGGGATATAATCAGCCAACTGGATCAATTTATGACGCCGCAAAAGTTATTGAAGAAATTGCTGATGTGATTCCTTTTATGAAAGGGTTAACTTGGGAAAGATTGGGTGATAACGGTTTGCAATGGCCAATTAAAGAAGATGGCACCGATACTAAAATGCTGCACATAAACGGTAATTTCAAAAAAGGAATAGGCACTTTCCACCTTTTCGATTTTGAAGAATCCCCTGAAATTGTTTCCCACGGAAAAATTTATCCATTCATATTAACTACTGGCCGCGAACTGGAACATTACAATTCGGGAACGATGACGCGCAGAACCGACAATCAAATCATCTTGGGAGAAGACATTTTAGAAGTGCATCCAAAAGACGCCTTGGCCAAAGGAATTAAAGACGGAGAAATTGTTAGCCTATTTTCCGACAGAGGAAGCGTTAATATTCTTGTAAAGTACGCTAAATCGGTTAAAAGAGGCGTTTTAAGAACGACTTTCCATCATCCTGAAGTGTTTATCAATCTGATTACAGGAAGCGTTGGAGACAAAGAAACAATGACTCCGGAATACAAAGTGGTTGCCGTTGATTTTGAAAAAGTTTGAATTTAGTGGAGTCGGAAGTCGGAAGACGGAAGTCGGAAGTTCAAGTTCAAAAAAGGATTTGGCATTATGATGTAAAAGGGATTTTGAATTTCGACTAAACAATTTTAAATTTTAAATTTTGGATTTCATTTCTTTATCCTTCAGACTTCGGTCTTCGGACTTCAGTCTTCGGACTTCGGACTTCAGTCTTCGGTCTTCGGACTTCGGTCTTCGGTCTTCGGTCATCAGTCTTCGGACTTCGGTCTTCGGACTTCCGTCTTCGGTCTTCGGACTTCGGTCTTCGGTCTTCGGACTTCGGTCTTCGGTCTTCGGTCTTCG
>JAQVGD010000026.1 GCA_028696945.1 Lutibacter sp. | reverse complement strand
GGCTATATATTATAGCTATTTTACCAGGCTGCGTTAATCGTTCTTTTGTATTTTTAATATGAACCTTATCAATGCGTTTTTTTATTATTTCGTATCTAATGTTATAAGCACCATCAACATCAAACCTTTTTTCATCCATTCTAAATTTTATGGCTAATGGGTTACTATGCACTAAAATAAGTGAAGCAATTTCTAATGGATGCAGTAAAGTTTCTTTTAAATTATAAGCAATCTGTTCAACTTCACACATCATTTGTAATTGCCAAAGCCTAAGGTTATATAAATATATTGGATTATAAGTGCAATTTTTAACCAAAGACTGGCCAATGTACATGTTATAATTAATTCCATCTGTTTTGTATCTTTCAAAATAATGTGGAAACATTTTTTGAGCTTCTTCTTGTTTAGAATCAATAAAATTGGCTAATTTTTCGTTTAGTAAATTTACACTTTCATCGTACATTTTTCTTTTGTCGTAAACAACGTGTAGGTTTTCATCTATTTGATCTGTATAACTTGAAATATCTTCATTTAAGCTTGAATTTAAATTTTTTAAATGATTAAAAACTGGATAAATATCTTTTTGTAAAAAATTGGGTAATGTACTTTCATCACCTGAATTCAGTCCTTTTTTTATATGATTTAAAAATTCATTTATTCTATACATTAAATCATTATAAATAGGTAATTTATAAATGTTGTAAGCTTTTTCAATTATTTGGGAAGCAAGATTTAATTGTTTTACTAAATCGGCTTGTATTGCATTATTTCTCGCAATTGAAGACCCTTTAATGTCACTTTGCCCATACAACGGAATTACATTCTCAAATACAATGTCTTTTAAATTTACTGAAGTTTTATTTCCAGCTTCAATATTGAAAAGATAAGCTTCAGCTTCTTCATAAAACTTCCATTTTACCGTAGGATGTAAATAAGTGTAGTTTTCTTGAATTACAGATTCAAGTTTGTTTTCAAACTCTTCCATATACCTTTTAGCTGTAATTGTAAATACAGGAATAACATCTTTAAGTTTATTGGCATTTATAGAGTTAAGTTCAAATTTGTTTTTTGATACTAATTCCATAATTCCAAAATGATCCTCATTTAATTTTAAAGGAACCAAGATAATGCTTTCAACTCCTTGACTTTTTAAAGTTTTGTATAAGCCATTAAAATTGGTGTTTTCTCCATATTTTTCAATATCTGATATTGCTAATAATTCTTTATTTTTAAAAACTTTAGAGATGATTTCTTGACAGAAAAAGGTTTCGAAATTAAAGTTAGCTTTATCTCTAATTAAAAAACTATTATGGTTTTTATTATTTTTTACAATTAAACCATTTCTAATTAAGGTATAATTTGAAAATCCAAATTTAATAGTTGTAGATTCAAAAAGCTTGGCGATACTTTGTTCTAATTCACTAAACCCATCATCTTCTTTCCGCAATAAAATTTCTTTAAGTTTTAATAAAGATTCATCTTGCGTTACATCAAATAAATTTACAATACCAAACCCTTTAAACTCGTAACTATTTGGTGGAAATTTTTCTTTCCAAATATCAATATTATGAAAGTTATCTAACAAAATTTTCACATCATCTTCTGTAATTTTTGGTGCATTCTTTAGCGGGATTACTTTAAAAAAATCACCATTATAAGCTGTCCTGTAATGTTTTGTAACGCCTGTTTTTATATTTGGAATGTCAAAGAAGAAAGGTCGTTTAAAATCTACATTTACATTATAGTAATATGCTAAAATAAATGTACATGTTAATATATAAATATTGGATTCATCAAAATTGCGAAGTTTTAATTCGAAGTCAACTCCCGCATCATCTACTATTTGTTGGAATCGTTTAGATAATTTAAAGGTAGTAAATTCAAAAGGAATACTTGCAGCTTTAATTTCATTGGGTTGTAATAATTCAGGAAATAAAATATCTAATAATTTATCTATTTCTTTATGGTATTTTTCAAGATAACTAAAATCCTCAAACCCTTCTCTTAAAATAGCATAATCTTTATATTCTTCTAAAAGTTGAGAAGCTGAAGGTTGTAAATAATTATTTTCATCTTCAGCAATTTTTTCAAAATACGTAAACACTTCCTCAAAGCTAATTATAAACTTTAAAGGTAAATCTGCACTTTTTGTATAATTTGAAGGAATTATTTTCATCTGTTTAAATTTTATTTTTTTGTTGGTACAGATGCTGTTCGCCATTAATCATTTCTCTGCGTATCAAAATTTGTTATGCTCGTTTTATTTGCTATTTTTTATTGTTTTTTATTTGTCAAATGGAACGCTTAGCATCTTTCTTTTTTCTGTTAGATGATTCTGTTGTAGGCGTTTCATCTGTTTAAATTTTATTTTTTTGTTGGTACAGATGCTGTTCTCCATTAATCATTTCTCTGCGTATCAAAATTTGTTATGCTCGTTTCATCTGTTTAATTTTTATTTTTTTGTTGGTATAGCTGCAGTTCGCCTAACGGTAGGTAAACCTTGCCGATAGGCAGGTTTGCTATTAATCATTCGTTCGTCTATCAAAATTTGTAATGCTCATTTCATTACTTATATTTTAAGTCAATAGATGGTAAAGTTAGTCGTTAATTATAATGTAAAATTACTATTTTATTTAATAATGTAATTTTTTATGTAGTGAAGTAACATTTATATCTTTTAATCTATTAATTTTTTTAACCATTAAAATAATTTATTTTTACACATAAATTTGAGGAAAATGAAAAAAATAAATTGGATAACTGTCAAAGAATTTGAGGACATAACCTATAAAAAATGTAATAATGTTGCACGAATTGCATTTAACAGACCCGATGTAAGAAATGCATTCAGACCCAAAACCACAAAGGAATTGTTTGAGGCGTTTTACGATGCTCAGGAAGACACTTCAATTGGTGTGGTTTTGCTTTCTGCGGAAGGACCATCTACTAAAGACGGTGTATATTCATTTTGCAGTGGAGGTGATCAAAAAGCACGCGGACATCAGGGTTATGTGGGAGAGGACGGCTATCACCGATTAAATATATTGGAAGTACAACGTTTAATTCGATTTATGCCGAAACCTGTAATTGCTGTGGTTCCAGGTTGGGCTGTTGGTGGCGGACATAGTTTGCATGTGGTTTGCGATTTAACTTTGGCAAGTAAGGAACATGCCATTTTTAAACAAACAGATGCCGATGTCACCAGTTTTGATGGAGGTTATGGCTCTGCTTATTTGGCTAAGATGGTCGGACAAAAAAAAGCGCGCGAAATATTTTTTCTCGGAAGAAGTTATTCCGCACAGGAAGCTTATGATATGGGCATGGTCAATGCGGTAATTCCCCATGAAAATTTAGAGGCTACCGCCTATGATTGGGCACAGGAAATATTGGCAAAATCCCCAACTTCTATAAGGATGTTGAAATTTGCTATGAATTTAACAGATGATGGCATGGTTGGACAACAGGTTTTTGCAGGCGAAGCAACGCGTTTGGCATATATGACAGAGGAAGCCAAGGAAGGAAGAAATGCATTTTTAGAAAAGCGAAAACCCGATTTTGAGAAAAAATGGATACCTTAATCAATTAAAAATGAATAATTGTTGAATCGTTTATTTGTTTAATTGTGTGTTTTTTTAACTAGAAAATCTTTCAAACTTTTAACATTTAATATCTAACATTTAATATCTAACATTTAATATCTAATATTTAATATCTAATATTCCACATCTAATATCTAATATTCTTACTTTCAATTAATAAATATTCATGAAGATAATTTGCATTGGGCGCAATTACGCAAAGCATATTGCCGAATTACAAAATGAAAAACCGCTAAATCCAGTTATTTTTTTAAAACCAGATTCCGCAATATTGTTAAAGAATCAACCTTTTTTTATTCCTCCATTCTCCAAGGAAGTTCATTATGAAGTGGAAATCTTGGTAAAAATAAATAAAGTCGGAAAATACATCGACCAAAAATTTGCACACACTTATTATGACGAAATCGGTTTGGGAATCGACTTTACGGCACGCGACATTCAGGATGATTGCAAAGAAAAGGGATTGCCTTGGGAAAAAGCAAAAGCATTTGACGGAAGTGCCGTGGTTGGGGAGTTTTTTTCAAAAGAAAGTTTGGGAGATTTAAACAATTTAAATTTTAAATTGCAAAAAAACGATAAGATAGTCCAAGATGGAAATACAAACGCAATGCTTTGGAAAATAGATGAGTTGATCGCTTATGTTTCTCAGTTTTTTACGCTCAAAAAAGGGGATATATTATTTACAGGAACTCCAGAAGGCGTGGGTAAAGTAAATGAAAATGATATATTGACAGGAACGCTCAATGGTGTTGAAAATTTCCGCATTACCGTAAAATAAATCTGCCGTTTATTAAATTAAAATGCACCTTTTGAGGTGCATTTATTTTGTCATTCTGTTTTTTTAGAAACCAAAATTCCATTTCAGGTTGTTTTAGGCAAGAAAAGAAATTTTCTAAAACGAAAATATAATAGGCCTAAAATCTTTAGGTATTTCTTGGCGATGTTCTTTTAAAATATTATAACCATAGTGCGTTTTTACCAACTTTTGGAAGTCGAATTTTAATCTTGGAAATTCTCGCAATAATTTATCAAAATTATTGACATTTGATTTCTTCATAAAGTAATATAAAATTTCAGCGTAAGCCCTAGTCAAAGTTTTGTTGAACTTGTCGCTTTTTAAAGCTGTTTTATAATACTTTTCTTTTATGTTAATGCTTTTAACAATGGCAACTTCCAATCCGTGTTTTTGGATCAAAATCCATGCAAGTCTCAACATGGCTTCATGGGTAAATAATTCTGGAGCTAATGAACAATTTTCTATCTGTTCAAGAAGCTCACTGTCGCTTAATAGATTAGTAGAAATCATAGCCGTAGTCAGTTTTTTAGTTTTAGTTTAATTTATAATAATTAGATGCAATTATTAGCAAATGGTTGCTTGTTAATTACTACATTTATTGCAAATATAGTGAAATAATGCAAGCAGAAATAATTACCATTGGCGATGAAATTTTAATTGGTCAAATTTTAGATACAAATTCAAAATGGATTGCTGAGGAATTGAATAAAATCGGAATTTCAGTTTATCAAATTACCTCTGTTCAGGATGATAGGCAGCATATTTTAAAAGCGGTAAAAGAAGCGCAGTCAAATGCAAATATTGTTATTATTACTGGCGGACTTGGACCAACAAAAGACGATATTACCAAATTAACCCTGGCAGAATATTTTAATGATACGTTGGTTTTGAACGAGGAAATAGTTGCACATATTGAACAGCTATTTGCCAAAATAAATTATCCGTTTACCGAAGTAAACAGAAATCAGGCTTTGGTGCCTTCAAAGTGTATTCCTTTAAAAAATGAATTTGGCACTGCACCAGGGATGTGGTTTAGCGAAAACAATAAAGTGGTGGTTTCATTGCCTGGAGTTCCTTATGAAATGAAAGGGTTGATGTTGCAAAGCGTATTGCCTAAATTACAGGCAACTTATAAATTGCCTTTTATTCTTCATAAAACAATTATTACTTATGGAATGGGCGAGAGCATGCTTGCAGAAAAAATTGAAGATTGGGAAACTCATTTGCCACCTTTTGTCAAGTTGGCTTATTTGCCTTCTTTTGGCACAGTACGTTTGCGATTAAGCGCAAATGGGACAACCCTTGAAATGCTCAGCATCGCTATTTCCAGTGAAATGGGAAAATTGACGAAATTAATTCCAGATATTATCGTTGGTTTTGAGGAAAATGAAACAATTGAATCAGTGATTGGACAATTGTTAACCGACAAAAAGCAGACCTTGGCGGTGGCAGAAAGTTGCACAGGAGGAAATATCGCAAAAATAATCACTACGATCCCCGGTGCATCCAAGTATTTTGTTGGAGGAATCGTGGCTTATAACAAAAGGATTAAGATAGAAGAGTTGCAGGTTGATAAAAAAATAATTGCAGAAAACAGCATCGTAAGTGCTCAAGTTGCTGAGGCTATGGCTAAGGGAATTCAACAAAAATACCATACCGATTATGCTATAGCAACCACAGGAAACGCTGGGCCAACAGCTGATGAGACCGATAAAACGGTAGGAACGGTTTTTATAGCCATCGCTACGCCAACCACTATTTTTTCTGAAGAATTTTTCTTCGGAAAACCACGAGAAAAGGTAATTGCTCGTGCTTCCAATAAAGCACTGGAATTGCTGAGGAAAGAAATTTTGAAAAACTAACAAAATAAGTTTGTGTATTCAAGTTTAAAGATTTAATTTTGCATCTCGTTTTGAGAATATACTAAAAAGGTACAGAAATATGTCAAGAGTTTGCGAACTTACTGGAAAAAAAGCAATGGTAGGAAACAATGTTTCTCACGCATTAAATAGAACTAAAAGAAAATTTGACGCTAATTTAATTAAAAAGCGTTTCTATATTGCGGAAGAAGACAGGTGGATCATCTTAAAAATATCTACATCTGCTTTAAAGAATATCAACAAATTAGGAATCTCAGCTGTTTTGAAAAAAGCAGAAGCAAATGGTTTTTATAAAAAATAATAGAGATAGAGATGGCAAAGACTAAAGGAAATAGAATTCAAGTAATTTTAGAGTGTACTGAACATAAAGGTACAGGATTGCCTGGTACTTCTAGGTATATTACCACAAAGAACAAAAAGAATACCCCAGATAGAATGGAAATTAAAAAATTCAACCCTATCTTGAAAAAAATGACTGTTCATAAAGAAATTAAATAATATAGGATTATGGCAAAGAAATCAGTAGCATCAATACAAACAGGGTCAAAAAGATTATCAAAAGCTATAAAAATGGTAAAATCTCCTAAAACTGGAGCTTATACTTTTGTTGAAGCTATAATGGATCCCTTACACGTAAAAGACTTCTTGAGCAAAAAATAACAATTTGTTTATAGATTAACGAATAAAGCTACTTTCAATCTTTTTGAGAGTAGTTTTTTTTTACATTTACAGTAATAATTTTTAAAAGATGAGTTTATTCAAAAAATTATTTTCCAAAGAAAAGAAAGAAACGCTAGACAAAGGGCTGGAAAAAACAAAAACAACTTTTTTTTCGAAGCTGTCCAAGGCGATTGCTGGAAGATCCAAGGTTGATGATCAGGTATTGGACGATTTGGAAGAAGTGCTAATTTCTTCTGATGTCGGCGTGGTAACTACACTTAAAATTATTGAAAGGATTGAAGCAAGAGTTTTAAAAGACACTTATTTGGGAACTGATGAATTAAATTCGATTCTTCGGGAAGAAATAGCTGGTTTATTGTCCGAAACCAATGCAGGAAATGAAACCGATTTCACTACTCCTTCAGATAAAAAACCTTATGTAATTATGGTAGTTGGCGTAAATGGCGTTGGAAAAACAACAACCATCGGCAAACTGGCCTCACAATTTATGAAAAGTGGTAAAAAAGTGGTGCTGGGTGCTGCTGATACTTTTCGGGCAGCCGCAATAGATCAATTACAGGTTTGGGCAGACAGGGTAAACGTGCCTATGGTTCGTCAGGAAATGGGAAGCGATCCAGCTTCTGTGGCTTTTGATACATTGAAATCTGCCGTTGCTCAAAATGCCGATGTGGTAATTATTGACACTGCAGGCAGGTTGCACAATAAAATTAATTTGATGAATGAGCTGACCAAAATAAAAAGAGTCATGGAAAAAGTGGTGTCCGATGCGCCTCACGAAGTGTTGCTGGTACTCGATGGTTCCACCGGCCAAAACGCTTTTGAACAGGCCAAACAATTTACCAAAGCGACTGAAGTTACTGCCTTGGCAGTCACAAAGCTAGATGGCACAGCCAAAGGCGGTGTGGTCATCGGTATTTCCGATCAATTTAAAATTCCCGTAAAATATATTGGTGTTGGAGAGGGAATCGACGATTTACAAGTGTTTAATAAAATCGAATTTGTAGATTCTTTTTTCAAGTAACATAATTCATAAACTTTAATAATTTTTATATGAAGAATTATCTTTTAATCACTTTCCTGCTTTTATTTATTGGGAAAAATGCATTTGCCCAAGATGAAGTTGCAATCAAAAAAAATATTGATACCCTTAAAGATTTTAGGGAATTTAAAGTGTTGGACTCTAAATACATTGACAATAATGCATTGTGGATTCCATTTAATGCTGATTTAAATGGTTTTTCTGAAGCGACCTATACAGCTTTAAAACCATTAGTTCTAGAACAAAATATCCCAACCCTTCAAAAAAATATTGCTGAAGGTAAACTGACTTATGAAAAATTGGTTTTGTTTTACCTGTACCGAATCAGAAAATTTGATCGGGAAAACAAATTGTCCTTAAATGCTGTAATTGCATTGAATCCAAATGTTGTTGAGGAAGCCAGGCAAAAAGACAAGCAACCAAAACCTTCAAGTGAATTCTCAGTTTTTGGAATGCCAATTTTGTTAAAAGACAATATCAACGCAGCAGAAATGCCTACGACGGCAGGTGCTGTAGCATTGAAACATAATTTAACAGATGATGCTTTTATTGTAAAACAATTAAAAAGTAAAGGAGTCCTAATTTTAGGAAAAGCAAATTTGAGTGAATGGGCTTACTTTTTCTGTGAAGACTGCCCAAGTGGTTATAGTGCAATAGGCGGACAAACATTAAACGCTTATGGCAGAAGAATATTTGATACTGGCGGTTCAAGTTCTGGAAGCGGAGTAGCTGTTTCAGCTAATTTTTGTGCAGCAGCAGTGGGAAGTGAAACTTCTGGCTCAATTCTTTCTCCTTCAAGCCAAAATTCTATAGTCGGTTTAAAGCCAACAGTAGGTTTGCTAAGCAGAACTGGGATAATTCCAATTTCAAGTACATTGGACACACCTGGACCTATGACCAAAAACGTTATAGATAATGCCATTATGCTTGATGCCTTAATCGGATTTGATGTGGAAGACAAAACATCTGTTAAATCTGAGGAATTATCTTATAGTAACCTAGACAATGCTTCTCTAAAAGGCAAACGCTTTGGGGCTTTTAAAACATTAATGGTAGATTCGTTATATGTGGAAGCAATTTCAAAACTTAAAAATGAAGGTGCAGAAATTATTGAAATTGAACAACAGCAAATCGATTTGCCTAACTTTACTCGCTTGCTAAATTTAGACATGAAAAATGATTTACCAGCATATCTTCAAAAACACAGTAATGAGGCAATTTCAGTAAAATCCGTTGCGGATGTAATAGAATTTAATAGAAAGGACAGTTTGATTAGAGCGCCTTACGGACAAGCATTATTTCAGGGCATTGTTGCAGATAAAGGAAATGAAGAAGATTTACAAAAAATAAAAGATACTTTAAACACAAATGGCAAACTATTTTTTGAGTTGCCTATGAAAATGTACAACTTAGACGCCATATTGTCCATCAATAATTTTCACGCCGGTCATGCGGCAGTGGCAAAATATCCAGCCATAACAGTTCCAATGGGATATCAAACTGATGGAAAACCGCGAGGTTTGACATTTATTGCCAAACCATTTCAGGAAAAATTGTTGTTGCAATGGGCTTATGATTATGAAAAAGCAAGCAATAAACGAATCGCTCCAAAAAACTATAATTAAACTGTGTAGGTGTAAACAGTTGGAATTTTAAGCATGAACAATGCTTTCTACACCATAAATTAAAAAGATGAGGACAAAATCAAAGAAAGAGAATAAAATCAATGTAGTAACTTTAGGGTGCTCAAAAAATGTTTACGACAGTGAAGTGCTGATGGGACAATTAATCGCGAGCAATAAAAATGTGGTTCACGAAGATGAAAATGATGACGGAAATATTGTGGTAATCAATACTTGCGGATTTATTGGAGATGCCAAAGAAGAATCGATCAACACTATTTTGCACTATGTCAACAAAAAAGAATTGGGTGAAGTTGACCGTATCTATGTCACAGGCTGTTTAAGTGAACGTTATAAACCCGATTTGCAGAAGGAAATTCCAAATGTCGATGAATATTTCGGCACGCACGATTTGCCCAATCTGTTAAAAGTGTTGGAGGCCGATTATAAACATGAGCTTATTGGTGAACGTCTTACAACCACGCCTACACATTATGCCTATTTAAAAATTGCGGAAGGTTGTGACAGGCCTTGTTCATTTTGCGCCATTCCGCTAATGCGCGGAAAACATGTGTCCACACCGATTGAAAACTTGGTGATTGAAGCCACCAAGCTAGCCAAAAAAGGAATCAAAGAACTGATTTTAATTGCGCAGGATTTAACCTATTACGGACTCGATATTTACAAAAAACGAGCCTTGGCCGAATTATTGACCGCATTGGCAAAAATAGACGGAATAGAATGGATTCGTTTGCATTATGCTTTTCCAACGGGTTTTCCTTTGGATGTGTTGGAAGTCATCAAAAATGAACCTAAGGTGTGTAACTATTTGGATATTCCTTTACAGCATATCAACGATGATATTCTAAAGTCGATGCGCAGGGGAACTTCCCATGATAAAACGACTAATTTAATTGCGGAGTTTAGGAAATTGGTTCCAAATATGGCGATTAGAACCACATTAATTGTTGGTTATCCTGGTGAAACGGAAGAAATTTTTCAGGAACTGAAAGAGTGGGTAGCCGCTATGCGTTTCGAACGTTTGGGTGTTTTTGCCTATTCCCACGAAGAAAATACCCACGCCGCCAGTTTAAAAGACAATGTTCCCGAAAAAGTGAAACAACAACGGGTGAGCGATATTATGGATTTGCAAAGCCAGATTTCTTTTGAATTGAATCAGGAAAAAGTTGGTAAAACTTTTAAGGTTATCATCGATAGAAAAGACGGCAATTATTTTGTGGGAAGAACAGAATTTGATTCCCCTGATGTGGATAATGAAGTGCTAATTGACGCTACAGAACACTACGTGCAAGTGGGAAAATTTACCAATATAAAAATCACCTCAGCTACGGAATTTGATTTGTACGGGGAACCGGAAAAAAGTTAAAAGCTCAAAGTCGCAAGATGTTAACTGACAACAAACAACAGTTAAACAACTACACGATTAGACAAAAAAAGGCGAGCTCAAGCTCGCCTTTTTTGCTAATTTAAGAAAACTGCATTGGCAAAAAATAGTTTTCCGTTTTGCCAAAATGATCGGAATAATGGATTGTCCACCATGTAAATTATTTTTCCTTTTCCTTTGTATTCTACCCCAAACAAAAGAGAATTCGGAATATTTTTTAATGCATCTGAACCTGCAAATCCAGAATAATTTTTTGTGTTTTCTGGAAAATAAGCAACATTAACACCTTCTGGCAACAAGTTGTATGCATCATCACTTAATTTCAAACTGTAATAGGAATTGGGATATCCAAAAGCAAGCGGGTGCGTATTGTCCACAGTACTTTTAAAAATACTTCCTGTAATGGTATTTTTTAATGCTTCACGTTCCCATTGATTATAAGGAACAATATTTTGTTTAACGGATAAACTGTCTTTTGGATTCTTCTTTTTTAAGGAATAACCTTCTTTATCGGCAAAATTTGAAACAGAACTTCCAATGGCAATTAAAGTACCTTTATTTGCGATATAGGATGAAATTAGTGCCAAGGTTTCTTTATCAGCGTTATAGTCTTCTGGTAAAATTAACACATCATATTGAGACAAATTCAATCGATTAAAATTTCTGGTATTAAGTACATAAAGTGGATATTTTAGCTCAGTTTCGAAAAAATGCCAAATTTCTCCAAAATTTAATGTGGAAGTGCCTTCTCCTGATAAAACTGCAACTTTTTTATTGTGGATTAGCGCCATATTTTCAGATCCTAAATCAAATCCAGTAGCTACCATACCCGAATTTACGGCAGTCGTTTTTTTATTTAAATTGTTGGCAATTTTAACAATAGTTTCATCGAAATTTAGGATTTTTTTATTTTCGCCTTTCATCACAATTAAGGAGCCTTTGGCATATTTGTTTCCTTCAAGGGTAAATTCTGCATTGCTAAAACGAACTTTAAATCCTTCTTCCAACAAATCTCCCAATAATTGCGCATCGGAAAATTCATTGTATTTACTGATATAAGCATAAGCTTCTTTGTTCACAGTATTGCTAAAATTAATAGGTTGAAGCTGGCTGTTTTCCTTAAAAGGAATTTCTGTCTCAGAAGCAAATCCTTTTAAACCATAAGCATAAGGAAGACTCCAGGCAGTAATATCATAAGTTACGGAATCCGATAATTTGGTTTCTGGTTCAAACAATGCTTTTACCATTTTACCCTTTGGCTGATTGCTTGAAACAATTAAATCACTTTTTACAGTTTGAATGGATTTTGTGTTTTTAGAATCATAATCATAAGCACTCAATTTCTTTCCTTCTGAAACAAAACTTTGAATCTCATGTTTGTCTAAAAGTGCTTTCAGACTTAACATTTTTTCCAAATCTCCTCTTAAAATATAGCTTTTATATTTTCGATTGGCATTGTTAAAGAACTTTTTAAATTCAGCAATTAGTTTCGGGGCATTTTTTGAAGTCATTTCTACTGTTGAAATTCCGCTGGTAAAATGGTGTGCAATCCTGTCTGTTAAGGTAAGAACCGTTTCGTTTTCAAGCGTAACACCCAATCCGCCTCTTCCACCTCCTGCTTGTTCATAAGTCATTCCAATAGCACCCATATAAATAGGATAGGTATCACCATAACTTGGGTATAATAAATCAAAAAATTCTTTTGTGAAATAAGCCCAGCCATTTTTATCAAAATAATGAGCATTGTTTTTCCCTATTTGAGTTTGAAAATCACGTTGCCAATCGGTGATAACTTCATGATAAGGTTCTGCGGCTGGTGCAAAATAATAAGGACTGTTGATACCTTGCTCGTGAAAATCCACGTGTACTTGCGGCATCCATTTATTGTATATTTTTAAACGTTGTTGCGTTTCAATTTGTGTAGCCCAAGCCCAATCCCTGTTTAAATCAAACAAATAATGGTTGGGTCTTCCACCTGGCCAAGGTTCATTGTGTTCTGAAGCTTCAGGATTGGGATTATAAGGTGTATTTTTGGTTTGATTGTACCAATTTACATATCTATCCCGTCCATCAGGATTTACACAAGGGTCAATAATAACCAGGGTGTTTTTAAGCCAATCTTGTTTATTTGTAACTAATTCATACAAGGTTTGCATGGCAACTTCTGTGCTTGATGCTTCGTTTCCATGTACGTTGTAACTTAACCAAACTATGGCAACTTCTGAAGTAAAATTACCTTTCAAAATTCCAGTTCTTCTTAAATTATCTTCTTGTATTGTTTCAAGATTTTTTATATTTTCTTCCGAAGAAATGTATGAAACGTACAAAGGTCTTTGTTCATTAGTTTCTCCATACTTTTCAAGTTGAATACTAGTTGAATTTTGACTTGCATATATAAAATAGTCCACCACTTTTTGGTGTCTTGTAAATTGTGAACCAAGCTCATAACCTAAAAATTCGGCAGGCGATTTAAGGGTTTGGGCAGTTAATGTAATAAATGAAATTGAGGTAAATAAAATGGTAAAAAATAAATTTTTTTTCATAAAAGGTTAATTTAAAATTTTGGTATATACTTTATATAGTTGGTTAAATTTTTTTGACTAATTATTTATTGTTTTTACTAAATAATGAATGCTAGCAAAATAAAACAAGTATATAATAAATGTTTTATGCAGTCAATAGTAAAGGAAACCAATTTCACAAAATATATAACCAAAATTTATTAGTTGTTTGTAATAATACAATAATAACAAAGAAAACTTTTGTTTACAAGGCTTCTTTGTTTATAAATTAATTTATGTTATAATTAATAGCCTTCATTTTGGATTAAATTTGAATTTGCATCCATTTCCCTAAGTGGAATAGGCAATACCAATTGGTTGGCATTATATGGAATATTTCCAACATTTTTACCAAGTCGTTTTGCGTCAAATAACGCAAATCCTTCAAAAGCCAATTCTCTTTTTCGTTCCATTAAAATGGTTGTTAAATTTACAGATGTATATAAACCTGCATTAGCTCTACCTCGCAATTTATTAATATCATTTTGAGGTGTATTACCGATGGTAGTTACTTCTCTAAAATTATTTTCTGCACGAATCAAATACATTTCTGCCAAACGCAAGAAAGGGATGTTCCCAAATTGGTATTGCCATTTTGTAGTACACCACCATTTAGCTTCATAAAAGAAATTGGCTCTATCATCATCTTCATCATCATAAATTTCATAATGTTGATCTTCTATATCAATGTCCGGATTTCCTGAGCGTCCTCCATAATCTCTACCAGCCCAAAAAAGATTAAAATAATTAGCACTAGCATCTTGACTTGTTACCTGCCACGCAAATAAATCTTCTTGAGAATTTTCATCATTGTTGAAAGCTTTAGCAAAGGTAGTAGTTAAAGAAGAACCACTATTGTTAATCACGTCATTTGATATTGTCCGCGCATTTATATAATCACCCATTTCCAAATAAACTCTGGCAAGTAATGCACCTGCACTGTATTTTGTGGCATATATAGTATTTGATGGAGGTAACAACTCATAAGCATCTGTTAAATCTAAGATTACTTGGGTATAAACTTCTTCCAAGGTATTTCTTGATGGATATTCGAGATTATAGGGATCTAAAACAGCAGTTAAAACTATAGGCACTCCAAGTTGATTGTTTGGGGCGTCAGCAACATAAGGTTTAGAAAATAACCTAGCCAAATCAAAATAAACCAAACCTCTAAGAAATTTTGCTTCCCCCTCAGTGACTTCTTTTTCATAAGTGTCGGTAAAAACAGTTAAATTGGCGAGAATGATATTACTTTGATTGATTACATCATAGCCATTCATCCATATATCGTGAACAAATCCATTATCAGCTAACATGGCTTTCTCGTCAAACTCTGCGGGATCCACATAGGTCCCATTCCACGAAAGGTCGCCATCATTTGCTAGTAATTCTGATGCCATTGCAATTCCACCACCATAACTAGAACCAGATCGAGCTGTGCCATAGGCATTATTTAAAATATTATGAATATTCTGTGGGCTCTCAATCGCTACCTCAGTTAAAATGTATTGTTCTGGTTCAATGTTTAAATTATCATTACATGCTATAAATGTTAGTGTAAGCAGTGATAATATAGTTGAAATATATTTATATTTTTCCATAATGTTTTTTTTATAGGTCAATATTTAATCCGATTGTAAATGTTTTTGCGGGAGGGGAAGAGTAAAAAGTTATCCCTTTTTGTATATTTGAATTTCCATTGTCATCGTAGGTAGATTCAGGGTCATAACCGCTATAGTCTGTAAAAGTCAGCAAGTTTATTCCTGTAAAGTACAATCTTAATCGATCTACAGAGAATTTTTGTGTAACTTCTTTGGGAAAAGTATAGCCGAAAGATAAATTTCTTAGACGAATAAAATCTGATTTTTCCAAATATCGTGTAGAAGCTTGCTGTCCATTCGTGCTATACATTCTGGCTTGGGGCACCATTGTGATATCACCTGGATTCTGCCATCTGTTTAATTGATCGGCTGTTTGGTTGTCTTCATATCTTGCATTACCAGATTGAAATTTTCCACCTTCATTATATAAGGAAGCACCCCACTCTCCTTGTAAAGTAAAAGAAAAATCAAAATTATAAAAAGACATAGTATTGGTCAATCCGGCCATAAATGTTGGATAAGGGCTACCAGTTACTATCCTTTGAGCATCATTATAATTACTAGTGGTCGTTTTATCTAAACTGCCATCAGGTTTCTTTGTATTAAGATAAAATAGCGCATCACCATTAGAAGGGTCAACACCTGCGTATTCCACTACATAAAATGACGAAATGGTTTCGCCTTCTCTAACAATATTTCTTTCAACTACAATATCTCCATTAGGTAAGTCTGTTACTTCATTATCTAAAGTTGAAAGGTTTAGAGAAGTTTTCCACGTCAAGTTTTCCGACATCACATTATTGGTGTTTAAAACAAATTCAAATCCTTTATTAGTAAGTGATCCAACATTACGTGTAAGAGAACTCCAGCCAGAAGTGCCTGGAATGGGCTCATTTAATAAAAGATCATTTGTTTTTTTAACATAATAATCTATTTCACCGCTAATACGATTGTTTAAGATACCAAAATCTAAACCAATATCAACTTGGTCAGTTTTTTCCCATTTTAAATCTTGATTAGGTAATTGGTATGGGCCTAAAGCAACATTTTTGTTATAGGAAGTTCCGCGAAAAAGTCCCAAACTTGCAAAGTTGTCAATACCTGCGTTTCCAGTTACCCCATAACTTGCTCTTAATTTTAATAAGGATATGGTTTCAGAATCTTTGATAAAATCTTCTTCAGAAATAATCCAGCCCACAGAAGCAGCAGGAAATAATCCATATCTGTTGGAAGCACCAAATCTAGAAGATCCATCATAGCGTAAACTACCTTTTATAAGATATTTGTCCAAAATGGAGAACGTTGCTCTTCCAAAATAAGACAAGAAATTGTATTTGGTTCTGCTTGAAGTTCCTGCGGTAATTTCAGAAGCACTTTCCACAGTTTGTAAATCATCTGACGGAAAACCTGTTCCTGCAACATATTGTCTGCTTCGGGAGCTTTCTTCAAAACTCATACCTCCCACCAATTCTACATCATAAACATCATTAAAAGTTTGAGCAAAGGTAAAATAATTGTTGATACTGTATTTATCAGATTGAATGGCGTTTGCATCTGCATACCCATTGGTAGAAGCCGATTCGGTTAAACTTCCTGCAAAATATTCTTCAGTTTGGTTGTTGTTGTCATAGCCAAATTCTGTTTTAAAGGCCAGTTCAGGAAGAAGTTGATATTCCAAATAGGAATTGAGCAAAACCCTGAAAATATTCACATCCCAATTTCCATTGTATTCTTGCATTAAAAAGTTATAGTAAATGCTGGTTTCATTATTAGGAACAATACCATCATCTAAATACGCTGGCGTTAGTGGAGATTGTGCAGTGGCTTGTAATGGTGTGGAGAATGAATTATCTGTCCCTATTCTTGAAATTTTTGTTTTACTTAAACCAGTATTGAGCCCAACTCTAAATTTATCTGAAATTTTGTGGTCTAAATTGCTTCGAAAAGAATAACGGTCTAGGTTGTTTCCACGAACAATTCCTTGTGTATTATTATAACCTGCTGAAATAAAGAACAAAGTTTTGTCGGTACCGCCTGAAATAGAAAAATTATGGTCTTGTACAGAGCCTTTTACCAAAGCCAAATCTTGCCAATCGGTGTCAACTTCTCCGTTTCTCCAATCTTTTCCATTAGACATCCAGTCAAAATAACCACCTTCTTCAGTTAACCATGTATCTTCAGCACCATAACTATTGGTAGAAGCTTCCGTAAAAAGTTCTACATATTGCGCCGCATTTAGCCATTTTACCTTATTAGTAGCTTCACTCCAGCCAGTAGAAGTATTCAAGGAAACCTTTGTTTTACCAGATTTTCCTTGTTTGGTGGTAATTAAAACAACCCCATTTGTGCCTCTAGCTCCGTAAATTGCAGCTGACGAGGCATCCTTTAAAATTTGGATAGATTCAATATCGTTTGGATTTAACGAAATTAAAGGATTGATAGGAGCTTCAGTAACACTTTCATCATCATTAATCAACGGCATTCCATCAATAACATATAAAGGTTCTTGGGAAGAAGAAATACTTGATACTCCTCGAATTCTCATTTTAACGCCACCTTCTACCTTACCGTTAATTTGTGTAATTTGAACGCCAGCAGCTTTTCCTGTAAGTGCTCCCTGCATACTGGCAATTGGAATATTATTGATGTTACTTGAAGAAACTGATGCTATGTTGTCAGTTACTTTACGTTTGGATTGTTTACCAAAACCAACAATCAAAACTTCTTCAAAAGTGTTATCAGAAACCATTTCAATGTTAATAATAGTTTCCTGATCTATAGTTCTTTTAATAGTTTTAAAACCTACAAAAGAATAAACTAAAACGTCTTGAACACTTGCCGAAATAGCGTAATTTCCGTCAAAATCTGTTTGGGTTCCTTTACTGGTGTTTTCAATAACTATGTTTACACCCATTAGAGGCAATCCATCTTCACCTTTAACAACTCCTGAAATTTTCTTTTCTTGAGCCATTAATAAAGATGAAATAAAAAATAATCCTAGAAAAAAGTAGTTTTTAATTTTCATACATCTGTTTTTAAATTATAGTTTGATTAATATTTGTGATTTTTGAATTAAAAAATTTTGGTCTATTGCTAAAAAATTTTCTTTAATGAAAATTTAGATAATAAGAACACTCTAATTATTTCTTAAGCATATTAACAATAGCACAAAAGAATAGGGGCTCCTTAAAAATATATGCATTTTTCTCTCTTTAAAACACAGAAAAAAAGAATACTTTAAACCAATGCCAATTTTTTGAAATACTGAAATGTTAAGTGATGAAAAAATCATAGACGAGCTATTTTATATGGTCATCAAACCATTTAATATAACGATTAAATCGATCTTTTATAAATGATGGTCGCTGTAATCCGTGTGATTCTCCAGGATAAACAACCAATAATGTTTCTCTGCCCAAACGTTTCATCGCCTGATACATTTGCTCTGAATTTAAAATAGGCACATTCCAGTCATCACTACCACCTATCCATAAAGTAGGTGTGGTAATATTTGCCACATCATTAAATGGTGACAGTTTTTCCCAAGCTTCTGCATTTTCCCAAGGTAGCCCCAATTCAAGCTCCCAAGTTAATTGATAGTGGTCGTGACCATAATTGGCTCGATAAAGTGATTCACTTGCTCCAGAAATAGCACCTTTAAAACGGTTGGTTTTGGTAATCACATAATTTGTTAAAATACCACCATAAGACCAACCACCAACACCTAAACGATTTGGGTCTGCATAACCTTGTGAAATCACAAAATCAATTCCAGCCATCACATCTTGATAATCTTTGTTTCCCCAATCTGCAAATAAAGCCTCCGAAAACGCTTGTCCATATCCTGATGAACCTCTCGGATTAATTAAAAGTGTGACATAGCCATTGGCTGCAAATAACTGTGGGGATTCTTCAAAATCAAATTCATATTGGCTAACAGGACCTCCATGAAGCCATAAGATTACAGGGTATTTTGTTTTTGGATTAAATCCTATTGGCTTTACAACAAAACCTTCAATGTCAGTACCATCATTACTTTTAAAATGAATTTTCTCTACGATTGGTTTTTGTATTTTATTTAATATTTCATCATTAACAGCCGTTAATTTTTTAAGATTATTATCTTCGAAGGAATAAATTTCGGAGGGTTGATTGCTTTTTGCCAACAATGGAACAATCACTGTTCCTTCTAATGAATAATCAGAAATACTGAATTCGCCATGGATAACTCTTTCCAATTTTTCTCCTGAAGGGTCTATCGAGGCAATAATGCTAGTGCCTTTTTCCTCAACTAAAAAATAAATTAACTTTCCGTCTTGTGAAAATTTGGGTTTATTGATATTTCTGTCAAGTTCATTTGCAAGTATTGCAGAAACACCTCCAGAAGCTTGTATAATGGCTAATTTTTGTGTGGCGTACCACATAGCTTTTGTATCAATAATCGTGGTATAGGTAATCTGTTTTCCATCTGGACTCCATGCGGGATCATTGTCAGCATTTGGATTTGTGGTCAATTGTTTTAATGTTTTTCCTTTGTCTAAATTGTCTGCCGAAACAATCCAAATGTCTGTGTTGGAATTTCCATCTGCATTGTCAGTTCTATTGCTTACAAAGGCAATGGATTTTCCATCTGGACTCCAAGCTGGACTTTTATCTTCAAAATCGCCTGAGGTTATTTGAACTGGGACGGAGTCTCCAAGTGTAAAAACATAAAGATGGGTTCTGTAACGATCCAGATAGCCAGCATAATCTCTTTTAAACTGCAAACGATCTATAACTACAGGTTTGACCTTTTTATCATCTTCTTTATCCATCGTTAACTCTTCAGGTTTTGGATCTTTTATGCTCAATAAAAGCCTTTTTCCTTCTGGAGCCCATTCATAACCTGTAACTCCTTGTTTTATTTTTGTTAATTGTTGCGCATCACCTCCATTTCTGTTGAGTAGCCAAACCTGTGTCTTACCTTCGGGTAGGGCAGCAAGAAAAGAGAGGTATTTGTTGTCAGGACTCCACTTGGGATCACTGGCACTATAAAATTCTTTGGAAGTCATTGCTATTGCATCTCCTCCTTGTATGGGAATCATCCAAAGTTGTTTTTCAGTTTTGTCTTTTTTTAAATTCATTTCAGAAGTTTCGTAAGCAATCCATTTCACATCAGGACTTATTTGCGGATTGCTGACTGATTTTAAGTTCATGATGTCTTCAATGCTAATTTTTTTGTTTGTTTCTTGGGAAGTTCCTTCAAAATAAATAAAAAATAAAAGAATTAAACTGGAGAATTTTAAAATTTTAGAAGTCATAATGATTAATTTAATGCAGAATAATTAGTGATTACTGTAAAAGAATGTATTTATAAGAACAATTATAGTAAAATAAAATCAATTTGGTATAAAAAATAATTTTTTTTTAAAAAATATTTAAACAATCAAGATTTATCAAGCATTTTGTATTAATTATTTTAATGAAGCATTTTATGTTTTGGCGAACCAACTAAAATTATAATTTTATTCGTTAAAATATTGTTAGATATTTCAGGATATTTAGACAAACAGTTTAAAATGCATCCATTTAATTGAGATCTGTATCCAACCATAAGAAACTTTAATTTTTTATGAAGAAGTTGGCATAAAGACGTTAACCAAAAAGCAATTTTTACCAAATAGAAATGTAGATATTCAGTTTATGATGGACGATATAACGAATCCTTTCTAATTATCGAAATTAAAAGGATGTCGGTTTATAACATGCCAGAGCAGTGTTTCATTTTTTTATGGTAGAAAAGTAACAAAAGGTTTATTTTGATTTGCAGAAAAACGTTTTAAAACCAAAAGGATTCGTAATTTTGGCAGAGTTTAATTTAGAAGGCTCCAAAAAATGCAGTGGTTCGGATGTATTTAATTATTGTGATAAATGCTTCAGAAATGCTTGGAAAGTGATTTTGAGTTGTTGAAATCATTCAGTTTTATCCACGTGCAACCTTCAGGAAATACCAAAGAATATGTATATATGTTGTTTCAAAAAAAATGATAAGGGATTATGAGTGTTTATCATATTCCTTTTGTGGCTACCGGTTATTTTTCAAAACTAATTTGTGATTATTTGGATAAAAAACCCGAATTGTCAGAATTTTATGGGAATTTTCCTAATTTTGAAGGCTTTAAAAATGAAATTGAATCCAAAAAAATGTCATTCCAAGCACCATCGAGGCAGTTGTTGAATGATGTATTGAAACAGCAATATGGAAATACTTCGGTTTCAGAACAGACTGCGCAAAATATAGCGTTGCTGTTGGATAAAAATACTTTTACCGTCACAACCGGACATCAATTGAACATTTTTACAGGACCTTTATACTTTTTGTATAAAATTGTGACAGCCATTAATTTGGCCGACAAGTTGAAAAAGGAATTTCCGGAACAAAATTTTGTGCCGGTATATTGGATGGCAACCGAAGATCACGATTTTGAGGAAATTCAATATTTCAATGTCAATAACGCCAAAATCAGCTGGAACCAGGAAAGTAGCGGTGCAGTAGGCCGATTGAAAACTGATGGATTTGATGAGGTTTTTAAAGAATTTTCTACGCTTTTGGGAACTTCCAGCAATGCCGATGCGTTGCGGGAATTGTTCAAAAACGCCTATTTAGAAAACGATAATTTGGCGGAAGCCACACGCTATTTGGTAAATGAACTTTTTGGAGGGTATGGACTTGTTATTGTTGATGGAGATGATGCGCAACTGAAAAAACAATTTACACCATTTGTGAAAGAGGAGTTGCTTCAAAAAACTTCTTTTAAGCGAGTTTCTGAATCGAATAAAATGTTGGAAATAAATTATAAAATTCAGGTAAATCCGCGTGAAATTAATTTGTTTTATCTGAAAGATGCTGTTAGGGAGCGTATTATATTTGAAAATAATAGTTTTAAAGTCAATAATACGGACTTCATTTTTACTGAAAAAGAAATGTTGAAGGAAACAGAAGAACATCCTGAACGATTTAGTCCAAATGTAATTTTACGACCGCTTTATCAGGAAATTGTGTTGCCAAACCTTGCTTATATTGGCGGAGGTGGGGAGTTGGCCTATTGGTTTCAGCTAAAAAATTATTTCAATAATGTAAATATTCCATTTCCCATTTTGGTCTTGCGGAATTCCGTTTTGTTAGCCACAAAAAAACAGGTGTCCAAACTGAATAAATTAAATATTTCAATCCCTGAAATCTTTAAAAAACAGGAATCGCTTATCGCAGATGCCGTTAAAGGACTTTCTGAAGTGAAAATTGATTTTTCTATACAAAAAACGTACCTGCAGCAACAATTTATAGCTTTAAAAGAATTGGCTAAAAAAACTGATAGCACCTTTTTAAACGCTGTAAATGCCCAGGAGAAAAAACAGCTAAACGGACTCGACAATTTAGAAAAAAGATTGTTGAAAGCACAAAAACGTAAGCTTTCTGATGTGGTTGGACGGATTACGGATTTGCAAAACGAATTATTCCCAAACCAAAGTCTTCAGGAACGCAGACAAAATTTTTCGGAATATTATGAGGTATTGGGAGCAGATCTAATTCCGATGTTGCTTAAAAAAACAGATCCACTTAAATTTGAATTTACCGTTATTGAATTTCCGTAGGAATAGGATTGAAAGTAAGGGTTTTATCCTTGAAAGCATACTGAATTTCCAGCACCTTTTCATTTTTTATTTTTATGGATTCAGCCTCAGTTAGTTCAAAATCTATTTCTGTGTAATTAACCGGTGTATTTCTAATTTGATTGGATTCAATATCAGTGTGGTCTGAACTTAAAATCAAGGAATCATTTTTAAAAACAAAGGTTAGCGTGCAGCCTGTTCGTTTTATTTTTGTTGAAAAATCGCCGATGATGGTGGTTTTTATAAAAGGAAATCCACCCAATTCTTCAATATCCAAATACATGGTATTGTCGCCGTTTTCTCCATATTTTGTTCCGCCTTTAAAATCAATTTCAGAAATAAAGTCGGAAGTACTTTGAACATTTTGAGGCTTGAATAATTTTGAGAATGAAAATGCCATAATTTTTATCTGTTTTCTAGTTGTGATACGCTTGGTTGTGCACTAAATTTTCGCCACAATTGGTACATTTTTCCGCGATGCCCGAGCCGCCGTAACATCCTTTGGCACAGGTATAATGATAAATTCCTTTGGCATTTTGTGCAGGAGACGGTGCTGTTGATGTGTTGGTTGCTGGTGCCTGAATATTTGTAGGGACATTTAATGGTCCGTTTTTTAATAGATCCTGCGCGTGAAAAGCATCATTATGTAAATATAGGTTTTTACAAACCGGACAAGCACCTGCAACATCACTACCACTATTTTCGCAATTATTTGCACAAATATAATGCTTTACCGAAGCTGTTTTGTTGTTTTGCTGTAATACTGGTTTTGGTTTTTCTTCTTTGCATGAGAATGAAATTGCCAAAACAAAAAACAACATAATTTTTATAGTTTTCATAGTAATTGGTTTGATGATTTAATAACTCTATGCGCAAATATAATGAAATTTATAGGAAGGCAAAATAAGCTGTTTGTTGTTAGATTAAACTTTGAAAGTCGAAAAGTATTTACCAAGAAAAAAGACAATTCCTAATAATTTATTAAAAATTGTCTTTGTTTATTTTATCTATAAACCAATCATCTAACCGATTTTACAAATGGATCACTTCCCCATAAGCATCGGCAACGGCTTCCATTACTGCTTCGCTCATAGTTGGATGCGGATGGATGGTTTTTAGCACTTCGTGACCCGTAGTTTCTAATTTTCTTCCTAGAACAGCTTCGGCAATCATATCGGTAACGCCAGCACCAATCATATGGCAGCCTAACCATTCACCATATTTTGCATCGAAAATTACTTTTACAAATCCGTCTGGTGTTCCTGCAGCTTTTGCTTTTCCTGAAGCAGAAAAAGGAAATTTTCCAATTTTCAATTCATAACCTTTTTCCACAGCTTGTGCTTCTGTCAATCCAACACTTGCAATTTCTGGCGTAGCATAAGTACAGCCAGGAATGTTTCCGTAGTCAATGGCTTCTGTAGGCAATCCCGAAATTTTTTCCACACAAGTAATGCCTTCGGCAGAAGCAACATGGGCTAGGGCAGGACCTGGAACAACATCACCAATGGCGTAATATCCTGGTATGTTGGTTTGGTAAAAGTCATTTACAATTATTTTATCTCGATCGGTTATGATACCTACATCTTCCAATCCGATATTTTCGATATTTGATTTAATCCCAACAGCCGAAAGTACGATGTCTGCTTCTAATATTTCTTCACCTTTTTTGGTTTTTACGACTGCTTTAACACCAGAGCCTGAAGTATCCACCGATTCCACTGAGGAACTGGTCATTACTTTGATTCCCGATTTTTTAAAGGAGCGTTCAAATTGTTTTGAAACATCGATATCTTCCAATGGCACTAGGTTTGGCAAAAATTCCACAATAGTCACTTCTGTCCCCATCGAATTATAAAAATGAGCAAACTCAGCACCAATAGCACCTGAACCCACCACAATCATTTTTTTAGGCTGTGAAGGTAAGGTCATCGCTTCGCGATACCCAATCACTTTTTTTCCGTCCTGCGGTATGTTTGGCAATTCACGGGAACGTGCACCAGTGGCGATTATAATATGGTCAGCACTGTATTCGGTCACTTTTTCTTTTGCATCTGTTACGTCTAATTTTTTACCTGATTTTAGTTTTCCAACACCATCAATAACATCAATTTTATTTTTTTTCATCAAAAACTGAACGCCTTTGCTCATAGCATCCGCTACATTTCTGCTACGCTTGATCACGGCACCAAAATCTTTGTCGATGGCTTTGGCTTTTAAACCATATTCGTCCACATGTTTTAAATAATCATAAACTTGGGCACTTTTTAACAAGGCTTTGGTAGGAATACATCCCCAGTTTAAACAGATTCCGCCTAAATTTTCTTTTTCTACAATAGCAACTTTAAAACCAAGTTGTGATGCTCTAATGGCAGCAACGTAGCCTCCCGGACCACTTCCTAAAATAATGATGTCGTATTTCATGTTTATATTGTTTAATCGTTTATTTTTAATAATTTTTTAGTTCAGTATAATAAGAAAAACACACCCCTAACCCCTCTCAAGAGGGGAATATTCGAGGTTTATATTGTTTAATCGTTTATTTGTTTAACAGAACTTTTAATATCTAATATTTAATATTTAACTTTTCAAAGTCCAACGCACCAACTGGCCCATTCGCTAAAAATGTTCACTGAACATTTTCTTAACGCTCTGTTCCCCCTTCGGGGGTTAGGGGGCTTACATCCGTTCAGGAACTTCAATGCCCAATAATTTAAATGCTGCCTTGATAATTTCGCCCACTTTTGCCGAAAGTTGGGTTCTCAGTATTTTTTCCTTTTCGTTCTCGCTTCCTAAAATGGGTAAACTTTGGTATAAAGAATTGTATTCCTTTACCAAGTCGTAGGTGTAATTTGCAAGCACGGCCGGACTGTGGTTTTTGGCAGCATTTTGTATGATTTCAGGAAACTGCTGCATCTGCTTAATCAATTCACGTTCCTTGCTTTGCAATTCAATGGCTGAAATTTCTTCAGAAAAATCAAAATCGGCTTTTCTGATGATGGATTGAATTCTGGCGTAGGTATATTGTATAAATGGACCTGTATTCCCATTAAAATCGACAGATTCTTCTGGATTGAACAAAATTCGTTTTTTTGGATCTACTTTTAGAATATAGTATTTAAGTGCCCCCAAGCCAATAATTTTATATAACTTCTCTTTTTCAGGTTTGGAATAGCCTTCCAGTTTTCCCAACTCCTGTGAAATGTTTCTTGCGGTATCGACCATTTCTTCCATTAAATCATCGGCATCCACAACGGTTCCTTCACGCGATTTCATTTTGCCGCTTGGCAAATCGACCATGCCATAAGACAAATGATACAAATTTTCAGCCCATTTAAAACCCAATTTTTTCAAAATCAAAAACAGTACTTTAAAATGGTAATCTTGCTCATTTCCAACTGTATAAACCAATTCGCTTAAATCAAAATCTTTAAATCGTTCAATGGCGGTTCCCAAATCCTGCGTCATATATACGGCAGTACCATCTGCACGCAAAACAATTTTTTCATCCAGACCATCATCGGTTAAATCAATCCATACTGAGCCGTCTTCTTTTTTATAGA
>JAQVGD010000183.1 GCA_028696945.1 Lutibacter sp. | reverse complement strand
TTATCTTCACATTTGTAGTATTGGTCAACACTAATTTAAGTGAATATTACGTAGCTGCAAAGCTTTATCTAATAAGGTTTTGCAGCATTTTTTTTAAAAGACTTGCGGAGATTAGGAGCTATCGGGAGAAAGGGAGTTTGATTTGAAATAAATATAATATTTACAATAAAAAACTTCTAATATTTAAAAAAACCTGTGAAATCTTAATTTCGCAGGTTTTTTTTGATTTAAGATTATCGGAATTTTAAATTCCCAATTCGGTAAATAATTCTTTTAATTTAGGATTAGATGGTCTTAGCACGTCAGCATCAACAATATTTCCTTCTGTATCTATTAAAATAAATCTAGGGATTGAATTGATACCGTAATCTAAAATAAACTGAGATTCAAAATTATTGTCAGCATATAATTGAATACCGCCCAATTGTTCATCAGCCACCATTTTTTTCCAAGTTTCATAAGCTTCTGGCTTGTCAACTGAAATGCTTACAAACTGAATATTTTTGCCTTCATATTCCTTTTCTAATGCTTTTAAAAATGGGATTTCTGCCTTACAAGGCGCACACCAAGTTGCCCAAATGTCCAAATACGCATATTTTCCTTTTAAATCGGCCAATGAAGTTTTTCCACCTTTAAAATTTTCATAGTTCTCAAACACAGGCGATGCTTTTCCTTTTCCCAAACGGGTTAAAGTTTCATGCATATTTTCATAATTGGATTCAATATAGCCAAAAAACATTTCATCATTTCTGGCATCCATGGCAACAATGACTGAATCTAAATTTTGAGCCTTGTCTTTATAACCTTGCAATTCTGATTTTGCAGCAGCAAGTTTGGCATCAAAAGCTTCCTTATCTAGTGAAAAATAGGATTTCGGATTTGCGTTGTCACTCATATAAAATGAACGTTTATTTTCCATAAAATTGTTGGTTTCCGCACCTTCTCCCGAAAATGAAACACCATCCGACAAATTTTCACCTTTAAATTCCAACTTTAAATCATAACCATTTTTTAGAAATAAGGTAACCCTGTCATTCCCATTGGAAATTGCATGTACACCATCAGTTACTTTAAGGGTATCAGAAAATGTACCGTCACTATTTACAGTAATTTCTTTGAAAAAACCTCTTCCCTGAACAGTGATTTTTTCAATGTTAGAAGTTTTTAATTTTCCATTTAAAGTTACATAATCCTTTGTTTCTGTTTTACAAGATACTATCGCAAGCACTGCAAAAAGTAAAATTATTTTTTTCATTCTATTATTAAATTGTTTATTAAATATTAAGTTCACTAAATAATCTTGTCAATCTTTTACTGGATGGTCTCGGTGCATTGGCATTTACAATGATTCCATTTGGGTCAACCAAAATATACCGAGGTGTTGTTTTTATTAAGTATTCTTTGGCAAAACTTGATTCCAAACCTTTGTCTGCAAACAATTGTATTTCTATAAATTTATTTTCACTGACCATCTTTTTCCATTTTTCGTGATCTTCTGCCTTATCTACTGAAATACTCACAAATTTAATGTTTTTACCTTTATAAGTTGTTTCAATTTCCTTTAAAAAATTCATTTCTCTAGGGTTAGGAGTTGACCAAGTACTCCAAACGTTTATAAAAACATAGTTGCCTTTTAAATCATCCATTGAAGTCTTTCCACCGGCAAAGTTTTCATAATCTTTAAATTTTGGGGAAGGTTGTCCCTTAACCACCAATTTAAATTGCTTGTAACTTTCTGTAATTTCCTTTTTATGCGTTTCATTTGTTGAAGAAGCCATAAATTGATTGTAAAGACCTTCTAAATCTTCTGAATTGGCAAATGCATATTTAATCCGTTCATAAATCAGCTCATTTTTCATGGTATTCTTTTGCAGTGCTCCAACAACTTTAATAAAGGCAATGTCATTGTCAATTTTCTCTTTGCGCGCTACCTCAGCCGCTTTTTTTCTGTAATAAGAAGTGGTCAAAGTTCTATAATCTGCCGAGTAAATAAAATCTTCCTCATTGTCATAAGCAATTTCCTCCAATCCTTTTAAAAATCCATCAGAAGTTTTAAAATTCGCATCATTTGCATAATGGCTGTGAAACATTTGATAGTTGTTGAGCCTTACCAAATAAGTATAATTTAAATTCCTCTTTTCCTTTTCTTTAAAATCGTTTGAAATCCCTTTGCTTGAAGAAATTAATTCTTCCAAAGTGCTTTTAATTTCTTTCAACTTTGAAACGAAAGCGGCTTCATCCAAAATATAAATGGAATTGTCCTCACCCAACATTTCCTTTACCTGTTTTTGTTTTTCAAATAAATAAGTGCTAATTTCTGAACCTTCTCCAGAAAAAATTAAGGTATTATTAAAATCTCTTGCGTTAAAATTAATCGCAAAATTATTGCCTGCTTCAACAAAAATTTCTGCCCTATGCCTACCATATTGAAAAGTATAATTGCCTGTTTCAACAAACAATGTGTCGGAAAAACTTCCGTCTAATGCAATTTTAATGGTTTCGCTAAATTCCTTATTATTGGGCATTTTTAAGGTAATTTCACTTCCCCGATTGTTTATAATTTTCCCTGAAATAACAGTAGAACCTGTTTTTGTATCATTTTTACAAGATACTATTGCAATAAAGGCTATCAATAACCAGATTTTTCTCATACTCAATGTTATTTTTGTTAAATAAATGACAAATATAAAACATATTATATCATAAATTATTTTTAATATTACTTTAATAAACTATTTGCATATTCTGTTAGGAATGTGGAATTTTACGGCTCAAAACACAACCATGAACAACTTATATGAGATTAATTCTAAGTCATTGGATTTTACTGCAGTAAGCGAAATTATTTTTAATGAAAAAATTTTAAAACTTTCTTCTGAAGCCATTGAAAAAATTGAAAATTGTCGTTTATATCTAGATAAAAAACTCGAAAAACATGCTGCGCCAATTTATGGCATCAATACTGGATTTGGTTCCCTGTGCAATGTGAAAATTGACAGCAATAATTTGCATAAATTACAGGAAAACCTTGTGATGAGCCACGCTTGCGGGACTGGAAAAAAAGTGGATAAGCATATTGTTAAATTGATGCTTTTATTAAAAGTACAGTCGTTAAGCTATGGTCATTCTGGCGTTCAGCGAGAAACGGTAGAGCGATTGATTGATTTTTACAACAACAATATTATTCCGGTAGTTTATGAACAAGGTTCATTAGGCGCTTCAGGCGATTTGGCTCCTTTGGCTCATTTGTCGCTGCCGTTAATTGGCAAAGGCGAAGTGTATTTTAACAATGAAATTGTTGCAAGTGACGTTGTTTTAAAGCAGTTTAACTGGAAAAAAATTGAATTAAAATCGAAAGAAGGACTGGCTTTGCTTAACGGAACCCAATTTATGGGTGCTTACGGTGTTCATCTGATTCTGAAATCGTACAAACTTTCCTATTTGGCCGACTTAATCGGCGCACTTTCTTTGGATGCTTTTGACGGAAGAATTGAGCCTTTTAATGAACTTCTCCATTTTATTAGGCCTCATAACGGACAAATAAAAACAGCGCAACGCATTAAAGAATTTTTGGAAGAAAGCGAAATCGTTGCGCAACATAAAGAACATGTACAAGATCCTTATTCATTTAGGTGTATGCCACAAGTTCATGGCGCCAGCAAAGACGCCTTAAACTATTGTAAAAAAGTGTTCTCTACGGAGATTAATTCGGTAACCGACAATCCGATTATATTTACAGAAGCCAATGAAATTATTTCCGGTGGAAATTTTCACGGACAGCCTTTGGCCTTGGCTTTTGATTTTATGGGAATTGCCATGGCTGAACTAGGAAGCATTTCAGAAAGAAGAACATTTCAGTTGATTTCCGGACAACGGAATCTACCACCTTTTTTAGTGAAAAATTCGGGATTAAACAGCGGGTTGATGATTCCTCAATATACTGCCGCAAGCATCGTCAGCCAAAATAAACAATTGGCAACACCATCATCTGTAGATTCCATAGTTTCAAGCAACGGACAGGAAGACCACGTAAGTATGGGTGCCAACGGTGCCACAAAAACAAAACAAATTGTTGACAATATAGAAACTATCTTGGCCATTGAATTGCTAAACGCATCACAAGCTTTGCATTTTAGAAAACCTTTAAAAAGTTCCTCCTTTTTAGAATCGTTTTTGGAAATGTATAGAAGTGAAGTTCCTTTTATTGAAAACGACACCATTTTAAGCACAGAAATTAAAAAAACAGTCGATTTCTTAACAAATTTGACAGTTGATAGTGAGGAATTGTTTTTGTAACATAGAATTCAGTCAGTCTGCTGGCAGGTCTTGAGAAATGAGTATTGAATATTTAGCCGTGATAACTATCGTGATAACGATAAAGACATTTTCACTGTATCCACTTTTTTATCTTCAGACCTAACATTACTGCAAACCCTAAATTTAAAGGAAAATACAACGACTGAAAATCTGACTCGACGATCAATGGCTATTGGTCTGTAAAAGATGCTAATGGAGTTAATTATACCATAGAAATATTAGGTCCTAAATGTTTTAGTAGTTTTTTAACAATATTTAATCAACTAAAAAAAGGGCGAAAGATTTAAGTCTTTCGCCCTTTTTTATTTCAAATAATCAATCAAATAATATTGGTGTAATTTTATATTCCGAATCTTCTTCTATTGTTCCAAGCAATGCTCTTGGAATTTCTAAAATCGATGGTAATTAGCGCTATTTTACGGTCTAGATTTTTATTATTTTTAATAATTTTCATAAGATTTTAAGTTAGTAATTAATAATGGTGCAAATATACAATATATTTTAGAACTCAGAAAGTGTTTTATTATATATTTCACATCATTTTAACAGTATGACCTATTAATCTTAATAATTAATTCAAGATATAAGATTATTTTTGCGTTATCAATAATTTAAAAAATAATTGTCATATATTTAAATCAACAATATTTAACTTGATCTGAAAAAAGATTGGGCAATATGCCAATTAAAGGATTAAAAGATTAAAAATGAGACAATTAGACAATTGCAGAAAGAATAATTAAACGATTAAAATTTACACGATTCAACATTTTTTTCTTTTTACCGCCCTAAAGGGTGAGAAAAAAAACCAATGAATAAATTATCTAATTAGAATCTTGTAAAAATAGTTCTCCATTTAGAGTTGGAATAAAAACTATTTTGAGCTGAAAAGTTGAATGTTCAGTCTTTAACAACAACACAATTAATTGAATAAACAGCCAAACAATTACGCAAATAAACAATTAAATGAATAAACTATTTGGAAGGATTTAGCGGAATTTTTCCAGAAATAATATCAAGATACATTTTAAAGTCGGATTGTAAACTCCATAAGGGATATTTAAAAGTTGCTGGTTTATTTTTTTCGAAAAAGAAATGACCAACCCAAGCAAAACCATAGCCAGCAACGGGAACTGCAAACCATAATTTGGGAATGTTGTGGTAAAAAGCGGTAAAAATCAGAGCCAAAACTATGGTTGTTCCAATCACATGCAACAATCTGTTTATTTTATTCCTGTGTTGCCTTAAATAAAAAGGATAGAATTCCTCAAACGATTTTATGCGATCATCCATAAAACAAATATATTTAATAATGTTGAATAATAAATTTTGAATGATAAATTGTCTGCTGAACTTGCACTTTCCTTATTATATTGACTGGTTTTCATAAATTTTTATTTCTTTTTATACTTTTTACACCCCGACCCCTAATATCATTAAGTTAAGCGTTTATATCATTTTTTTGTCATTCCGACAAAGGAGGAATCACATCAAATAGCTTAGCATAATGAGATCCTTCGTACCTCGGACACGAGCGATAGCGAACTGGCGAAGCAATGGCAAAATAAAGGCATTAAAATCTTAACTTAATGACATTGCCCCAATCCCTTCAAAGAAGAGAATTTATTGCGGACTCAACTTTCAACTTCAAGCCTTTAATTAATAGTCGGCAAATCTATTAAAACGAAAACAAAATATATAAAAAAAGCCAAA
>JAQVGD010000182.1 GCA_028696945.1 Lutibacter sp. | reverse complement strand
AGAAGTTGGAATTCAGCCAGACGATGTGCGTATTTTTAAGCAAATGACCGATGTATTTATTCCTCCCAGCAATTTTATGGTAACTCCTTTTTTAGGATTGCTAAACTATACACCTATCCTAACAAAAAATGAAGAAGTAGAAGAAAATATAACCATTTTGTTAGAAGACTTATTAAGCGAGAATGCATTTTCAACCGCCATTGTAACAACAACCTATGCCAAAAAGATACTTGTTCCCTGTTTCAACTTAAGTAATTGTGTTGTTTGGGGAGCAACTGCTATGATGTTAAACGAAATCAAAGTGTTATTAAAAGATATTTAATTTATTTTTTGCTAAATTTGTCATTCATTAAAAACCCAATCAATTACATGCCACTTTTTAAAAGAAATCCTTTTGGTCATATCTTGTTTGTAAAAAGATGGCTCGTAAGAATTATTGGAGTTGTTTCTCACGGACGTTATCGACGGTTTAACCAACTAAAAATTGAAGGGTCTGAAATCATAAGGGATCTTCCCCCAAATAATGTGTTATTTGTTTCCAACCACCAAACCTATTTTGCGGATGTAGCTGCGATGTATCACGTTTTTAACGCGTCGTTGAAAGGAAGGGTAGATTCTCTAAAAAACATAGGTTATATCTGGAATCCGAAGCTAAACATTTATTATGTAGCTGCATCAGAAACCATGAAATCGGGCATCTTACCAAAAATATTTGCCTATGTTGGCTCTGTTTCCATAGAAAGAACTTGGAGAAATAAAGGTGAAGACACCAACAGACAGGTAAAAATGTCGGACATCAGCAATATCAAAAAAGCTTTGAACGATGGATGGTTAATTACATTTCCACAAGGAACCACCAAACCCTTTAAACCAATCAGACGCGGTACTGCCCACATTATAAAAACCTGTAAACCCATTGTGATTCCTATTGTTATTGATGGTTTTAGAAGGGCTTATGATAAAAAAGGATTGCTCATTAAAAAACGGAATGTGTTGCAATCCATGGTAATTAAAGATCCCATTGAATTTGATTACGAAAACGACACTGTTGATGAAATTATTAAAAAACTTGAATTTGGAATTGAGCAGCATGCTTCATTTTTAAAAGTTATTTCTGTGGCTGAGTACAAAAAGCAAGAAGAAGAATTAAACAAACAAAGAACATTTTGGGATATGTATTAAAAAAAGGCAGTTTTCAAAAAATTGAAAACTGCCTTTTTTATTTTTTTCTGATTCAAGCCTATTTAGTCTATTTAAAAATCAGCTTCCGACTTTTTTTCTAATTCAACCAAGCATTCAGCATCCATAATGTTTTTTCCTGTTCAGCAATAAAATCGCTCATCATCGCATTGGTTCCTTCATCATTTGCATCGGCAGATTCATTAAGAATCGCTCTTTCCAACAACAAGATTTCTGTTAAAGAATTTACCACCAACTGAACGCCATCCACATCTTTGGTAATATTTTTTCCTACTGTTACTTTTGACAATTTGGTATATTCCTCAAAGGTATGCAAAGGAGTTCCGCCTAATGTCTGGATACGCTCTGCAATCAAATCTATTTTAACTTGAGAGTCGTTATAAAATTCTTCATATTTTACATGCAATTCAAAAAAAGATTTTCCTTTAATATTCCAATGCAGCCCTCTTAAATTTTGATAATACACTTGAAAATTTGCCAATAAACTATTTAAACTGATACTTAAGTCTTTAGCTTTTTCCTTGTCTAATCCAATACTTGTAGTCTTCATATTTATTTTCTTTTAATTTATTAATACTCATTTACACAAATTTAAGGAAAATTAAGTGTAATAAACATAATCATTATCGATAGTTTTAATATCTTTATCATAAATATTTATAGTTATGACAATAACCCAATTAAAGTATGTTTTAGCAGTGGCAGAACACAAAAACTTCACGATAGCATCCAAACATTGCTTTGTTACCCAGCCCACATTGAGTATGCAAATACAAAAACTTGAAGAGGAATTTGACACGCAGATTTTTAACAGAAACAAAAAACCCATTCAACTTACTGAGGTAGGAGAAAAAATTATAGAACAGGCAAAAATTATTGTGGATGAGAGCAACCGCATCAACGATATAATAGACCAGCAAAAGGGTTTTATAGGCGGTGATTTCCGGTTGGGAATTATTCCTACAATAATGCCTACGCTATTGCCTTTGTTTCTAAAAACATTTATTAAAAAATATCCGAAAGTCAATTTAAAAATTGAAGAAATTACCACGGAAGAAATAATAAAAAAATTGACCGATGGGCATATTGATGTGGCTATAGCCGCCACACCACTGGAAAATGACCAAATTAAGGAACGCGTTTTATATTATGAACCCTTTGTTGGGTTTGTGCCTGAAGAACATCGCCTGTATAAAAACAAAACGATTGAAGTGGAAGATTTAAATATTGAAGATATTTTATTGCTGGAAGACGGTCATTGTTTTAAAGAAAATATTATTAATTTATGTGGTGCCATTGGTCATAGAAGCCAAAATTTTCAAATTCAGAGCGGTAGTTTTGACACCTTAATTAAATTGGCAAAAGAAGATTTGGGCATGACCTTATTACCCTATTTACAAACTTTGGATCTATCAGACAAAGACATAAAATATTTACGACAATTTAATGCGCCGATACCCGCCAGAGAAATAAGCCTTATTTATCACAAGTCCCAATTAAAAATACAGTTAATAGAAACCTTAAAAAGCGTAATAGACAGTGTAATTAGAGGTGTTATTGCCTTTAATGACGTAAAAATAATTAGCCCTATAGCACAAAAAAAAGGAGCTTAAAAGCTCCTTTCTTTATCTTTTACTAAGGTCAAACACATTTGGAGTTCTGGTTTATTTATTGTAAACTCCTTTAACCAATAGTACAATTCTTTTATTTCATAAGGCAATAATCTGTTTACTGCTTTTTCCAATTCCTTTTTAAATAATTCTTTGTTAAAGCTGACTTTTTCGAGTATGGTTTTGGTGTACTCAAACATTGCTCTTGCCATAATTAAGTAGATTTAAGTTGGTAAATTAAGAACGTCGTATTAAATTTATTATTATGTGAATTTACACAATAAAATTCATTTTAAAAAAAAATTACTCCTAAAATATGTTAATTAAAAACTAAAGTTTATTCACTTTTTCAATTAAATCATGAGCCGTTTTTTCCAATTCTAAATTAATAGCCTTAAAATAAGCTTTTTTGTCTTCGATTTCTTTAACATTTACTTTTTCAATCAATACATCGAATGATTCAATTGCTTCATCGATTATCGCTTCTGTTCCTGCAGTACCTGCTTTCGGATTGTACAATTCCCATGTATAACATGCTTCAATAATATCTCCCAGAACGTAATTAATGTCCTTTTTTAAATTCTTAATACTTGCCATAAAATTTTATTGGTTTATTTTGATTGCAAATTTACAAGAAAATACGTAATTATTGCATCATAAATCAAAATATTCTTTGTTTTTTAACATAATTTTTTAATTTATGTTGAATGTCCTTTTAATTCTTCAGTACTCCTTTAGCTTCAACAAAATACTTTTTAGGTGCTTTTCAATACCAAACAAACTGCCGAACAATCTCCTCAATGCTAATTTATTATAATTTTCAAACAAAAATCTAATAAAAGTATTCATTTATGTAAATTTGTGGCATGAAAACATTTATAGCAAATTTACCCAAAGCCGAATTACATTTACACATTGAAGGTTCTTTTGAGCCTGAACTGATGTTTAAAATAGCCCAAAGAAATCATATTGCCATACCCTATAATTCTGTAAAAGAGATTGAAGAAGCTTATAAATTTAATTGCTTGCAGGATTTTTTAAATATTTATTATCAGGGTGCCAGCGTTTTGATTACAGAGCAGGATTTTTATGATTTAACCTACAGCTATCTGCAAAAATGTGCAGACCAGCATGTGCGACATACCGAAATTATGTTTGATCCCCAAACGCATACCAATCGTGGTGTTGCTTTTGAAACGGTAATTAACGGCATTTCAAAAGCCTGTGACGAAGCAAAAAAGAATTTAGACGTTTCCTCTTTATTGATTATGAGTTACTTGCGTCATTTAAGCGAAGAAGATGCCTTTGTAACTTTAAAACAGTCGCTTCCTTTTAAAGATAAAATTAAAGCAATTGGATTGGATTCTTCGGAAAAAGGGAATCCGCCCTCAAAATTTAAAAATGTCTTTGAAGCTTCTGTGAAAGAAGGTTATATTCCTTTGGCGCACGCCGGTGAAGAAGGTTCAGCAGCGTACGTTTGGGAAGCTTTAGATATTTTGGGTATCAAACGGATAGATCACGGAAACAACGCCTTACAAGATGAAAATTTGGTGCAGGAAATTATTAAACGAGATATTGCCTTAACGGTTTGTCCGCTTTCAAATACGGCACTTCAGGTAGTGGACGATTTAAAAAATCATCCATTAAAAAAAATGATGGAATTGGGATTAAAAGTGACTGTAAATTCTGATGATCCAGCTTATTTTGGCGGACAAATAAATAAAAATTTTGAAGCGATACAACAGGCATTAAATCTTTCTAAATTTGACCTTTACCAACTGGCTAAAAATTCGTTTCAGTATTCTTTGTTGGACGAAAATGCAAAACAGCATTATTTAAATGAATTGGAAGTCTATTATAATAACAATAAGTAGTTTTTTACATCGTTATGAAATCAAAGGAATTTAACCCATGAATAAAATAACAATTGCGGTAATGGCCGTATTATTTATAACAACAAACATTTTTAGTCAAAGTACTAAAAAATTTATTGATACTGGCTCTGTAAAAAATCAGTTTGAGTATCTTGTTGATGAATCAAATAATTATCAGGATTATAAAGTTGTAAAGGCAGCCTGGCTGCTTAAATTAAAATCTAATGTCATAGATTCGCTTTCTGCTTCAGAAAAAAAAATCTCCGACAATTTAAACATTCTAAGTTCTCAAAAGAAACGCATTGACAGTTTACAAACCAAATTCGAAGAATCGGAAATTGTGATTTCAAACTTAATGTCGGAAAAAGAAAGTATTTCATTATTTGGTATTCAGTTTGAAAAATCTGTTTTTAAAACATTGTTTTTTTTTATTGTTGTTTTCTTAATCAGTGTATTGCTCTTTTTTATCACCAAATTTAAACAAAGCAACAGCATTACTATTAAAAGCAAACTAGCCTTAAAACAGGTGGAGGAAGAATTTGAAACGTATAGAATAAAAGCCTTGGAACGCGAACAAAAAGCGATGAGAAGGCTTCAGGATGAACTGAATAAAAACAAAAAAGATTCGTAATTTTTTGCTATCTTTATTCATTGTTAATTTTAAATATTAGAAATAATGAAGAAAAACATGGGTTCAGCCGACAAATTGATTCGCGTTTTAATGGCTGTTGTGATTGCAGTTTTGTATTATTTAGATATCATTGGAGGCACACTTGCCTTAATTCTTTTGGCTTTCGCGTTAATTTTCTTACTGACAAGTTTGGTTAGTTTTTGTCCGATTTACACTATTTTCGGAATCAATACATGTAAAAAAACGACCAAATAAAATTGAAGCCTTATAACTTTGATTCCTTTTTAAAAAATTGTGGCAATCTGCTTGTAATAGTAAGATTGTCATATTTTTTTTCATTATTGTCTGGTTAAATTTTTCAAAACAAACAGACCGCCCCGAGGAGACTTAAATAATTCAAATTTTTCATCTGTTTACATTTTATTGTTTTGTTGGTACAGATGCTGTTCGCCATTAATCATTCCTCTGTGTATCAAAATTTGTTATGCTCGTTTCATCTGTTTAATTTTTATTTTTTTGTTGGTACAGATGCAGTTCGCCATTAATCATTCCTCTGTGTATCAATATTTGTTATGGCTCGTTTCATTTTTCTACAAACATTTAGCTCCTACGGAGCTGTTTTAGTCCCAGAGGGACGACCTATTTGTAGAAAAATAGATTTTTATGTAAATCAAGCCCCATCGGGGAGACCTGTTTCTAAAGTCCCATTTAGATTGAGATAAATCATTTTTTATGAATTTTTACCGGACAATAATGATTTTAAATAATTGGTTCTTCTGAAAATACAGTCTTAGACTCACTCTAAAAGTGAGACAGGCCTCTCTAGAGGGAAATTATTTACAATCA
>JAQVGD010000025.1 GCA_028696945.1 Lutibacter sp. | reverse complement strand
AACCCAAATATGTTTCCCATTTTTCACGAATAGTAAGTATTCCTATTCGCAAATCGGCAACGGGTTTTGTGTAGGTTAATGGCAATAAAGATTTACGTACTGTGCCATCAAATAAAATATAATTCATGGATTAATTATTTTCCACAAATGTACAGTAAGTTTTTTTTTCTCAAATGAAAAAAGGTCGATTTTTATACGATCTTATTTCTTCTTAAATACGTATCAATGCTGTCCGCAGTATCAAAACATGCAGTTACCATGTTAATTTCTGCGCAATAACGAGAATCTATGGCATGATTTCTACAAGCTAATGCACTTAAATCTATGGTGTCAAAATCTTTGTCAACGCTAACGCACTTAGCGTACAGAGAAGCAATTGTTTCGTTTTGCTGTAATTCTATATTATTTTTGGTTAAATACCCTTTAAGAAAGTTCTCAATGGCAAACTGGGCATTTTTACATACTGAATAACTAACAATATCTTCGGCTGGTTTAAATAATTCCTCTTTGGCCGTCGTCAGTTTTTTTGATGCTTCTTTAAAAAAAGCTTCTGATCTCGATTTCATTGTTTAATTGTTTAAAATTTTTATTTAATTAACATAATAGAAAAAAATATTTATTAATCCTTATACCTCCTCATTTTTTTTACAAAAATTAATCCTTTAATTGTATTTAAAGATATAAAAAAAGTGCCAAGTGTAAAATACTTGGCACTTTTAAATTAAATTAATTTATAAATTTCTATAAAGTTCCAATCTTTCCCATTGAACATCCACATGTTCCTGTGCTTTATCTAAAAGTTCTTTAGCCAATTCCGCATTGTCTTTTACAACTCTGGTAAATCTAGTTTCTTTATACATAAATTCGCTTACCGGTGCAGATGGAGTTTTAGAATCTAATTTAAATCTCTTTCCTTTTTCAGCCAAAGGATTAAATCTAAATAATGGCCAGTACCCTGTTTCTACAGCTTTTTCTTGATGATTAGCTCCATCTTTCAAATCATAACCGTGCTCAACACAATGAGAATAAGCAATGATTAATGATGGTCCTGGATAAGCTGCAGCTTCTTCAATTGCTTTTAGCGTTTGGTTATCTTTAGCACCAATGGCTATTTGCGCCACATAAACATTTCCATAAGAAACTGCCTGTAAAGCCAAACTTTTCTTAGCGGTCGTTTTCCCTGAAATTGCAAACTTGGCACTTGCGCCCAACTGCGTAGCTTTAGATGCTTGTCCGCCGGTATTCGAATAAACTTCAGTATCCATCACTAAAATGTTAACGTTTTCTCCTGATGAAAATACGTGATCTAAACCACCATATC
This sequence comes from Lutibacter sp., assembly GCA_028696945.1. Taxonomy (GTDB): domain Bacteria; phylum Bacteroidota; class Bacteroidia; order Flavobacteriales; family Flavobacteriaceae; genus Lutibacter. The sequence continues at coordinate 25,884 of JAQVGD010000025.1, read as the reverse complement.
CAATATCATAAGCCCAACCATCACCACCAAATATCCAAACTGCTTTTTTGCGTAAGTATTCAGAAAGGTTTCTTAGCTTTTTAGCTTCATAAGTATCAATAGTTTTTAAAATTTCATTTAGTTCCTCAATATGATTTATTTTTTGTTCTTTAAGTGTTTCGTTTTCTTCAGCATTATCTAGTATGTTATTTACTAGGGTGCTGCCTATTTTACTTTCCAAAGATTTTAATAAATCAACTGTTATTTCTTGTTTTTTGGTCAATGCCAATTGCATACCCAAACCAAACTCAGCATTATCTTCAAACAAAGAGTTGGCCCAAGCTGGTCCGCGACCATCCTTATTTGTTTTATAAGGTGTTGTTGGTAAATTACCGCCATATATAGATGAACAACCAGTTGCATTTGCAATTAAGATGCTATCTCCGTATAATTGAGTAACTAATTTAATATAAGGTGTTTCACCACATCCAGGACAAGCTCCAGAGAATTCAAATAACGGTTCCAAAAACTGTGATCCTTTAACTGTAGAAGTTACCAATTGCTTTCTGTCATAATCTGGTAAATCGATAAAGTAATTCCAATTTACACGCTCCACTTCTTCAACTTTACGCATTTCGGTTAAATTGATTGCAAAAGTATTTGGAATTTCTTTGCTTTCGGCTGGACAAACTGCTACACATAGATCGCAACCAGTACAATCTAGCGGAGAAACTTGCAAAATATAACTTTCAGTTTCACTATTAAATGGTCTTCCTTTTGCAGGTACGCTTTTTAGTGATTCAGGGGCATCTATCAATAACTCATTAGGTACAACTTTAGCTCTAATTGCAGCATGTGGGCAAATAGCAACACATTTATTACACTGAGTACAAAGATCTGCGTCATCCCAAACAGGAACGAAATCGGCAATACCACGTTTTTCATATTGTGTAGTTCCTGTTGGAAACGTTCCATCTACAGAAAAAGCACTCACAGGCAATGAATCACCTTTTCCAGCCAAAATAGTTCCTAAAATTTCCTTTACGAAATCATCGGCATTTTCTGTCATCATTGGTATTAAACCGTCATTATTTGTGGTGTGACGAGGATATTCAACTTTTTGAAGATTTTCTAATGATTTATCAACTGCATTAAAATTCATTTGCACAACGGCATCACCTTTATGTGAATATGATTTTACAATGGCATCTTTAATCTTTTTGATTGCTTCATCTTTAGGAAGCACGCCAGATATGGCGAAGAAACATGTTTGTAAAATAGTGTTTGTACGTTTACCAAGATCTGCATCTTGAGCTACTTTTGTTGCATCAACTACATAAAATTCAATATCGTTATCAATAATTCTACGTTGCATTATACTAGGCAACTCTGACCAAATTTTGTATTTTGAAAATGGGGTATTTAATAAAAATGTTCCACCTTTTTTAATATTTTCTAAAATATCATATTTATAGATAAAGTTAAATTGGTGGCAGGCAATAAAGTTTGCTTTGTTAATTAAATAGGTTGAATAAATTGGCTCTGGTCCAAAACGCAAATGCGAAACAGTTTGGGCACCTGCTTTTTTAGAGTCGTACACAAAATATCCTTGTACATAATTATCGGTAGTTTCACCAATAATTTTAATGGAGTTTTTATTTGCGCCAACTGTACCATCTGATCCCAATCCATAAAACATACAATCGAATGTGTCTTTTTTAGTTTTAAAATTCGGATCATAAGTTAAACTTGTATTGGTTACATCATCATTAATACCAATCGTGAAATGATTTTTTGGCGAATTTCCGTCTAATTCATCGTAAATTCCTTTAACCATAGCAGGCGTAAATTCTTTTGATGAAAGTCCGTAACGCCCACCTATTATTGTAGGCATATAGTCACCCATTTCAACAAATGAAGAAACCACATCTAAATACAAAGGTTCTCCAACACTTCCTGGTTCTTTTGTTCTGTCTAAAACCGCAATTTTTTTAACAGTTTTAGGGATGTTTTCAATGAAGTCATATACAGAGAAAGGGCGGTATAATCGAACGATTAAAGCACCTACTTTTTCACCTTTTTCAACCAAAGTATCAATGGTTTCTCTAATTGGCCCATCACCTGAACCCATAACTACAATTACTTTTTCTGCTTCTGGATGACCAATATAATAGAATAAACTGTATTTTCTGCCAGTATGTTTGTAGAATTCATCCATTGTTTTTTGAACAATTCCCGGAACATTTTGGAAATATGTATTGGCAGCTTCACGTGCTTGAAAGAAAACATCAGGATTTTGTGCTGTTCCTCTAATTACTGGATTATCTGGATTTAATGAGTGCTTTGTATGATTCATCACTTCCTCTTCTGGCATCATTGCTTTTATAACATCATCAGGAATTCCATCAATTTTTGAAATTTCGTGAGACGTTCTAAATCCGTCAAAAATATTTAAAAAAGGCACCCTACTTTTTAGGGCAGAAACTTGTGATATTAACGCAAAATCGTGTGCTTCCTGAACTGAACCTGCAAATAACATGGAGAATCCTGTTTGTCGTGTTGCCATAACATCTGAATGGTCTCCAAAAATTGATAAGGCATGAGTTGCAATAGTTCTTGCCGCAATATGAAATACAGTTGGCAATAGCTCTCCCGCAATTTTATACATATTTGGTATCATTAACAACAATCCTTGTGATGCCGTAAATGTTGTTGTTAAGGCACCTCCTTGCAGCGAACCGTGAACTGCTCCTGCTGCACCGCCTTCACTTTGCATTTCAACAATTCGAGGAATATTACCCCAAATATTTTTTTTGCCTTTTGAGCTGTACACTTCCGCATGTTCACCCATTGGTGATGACGGCGTGATTGGGTAAATTGCACAAACCTCATTCGTTTTGTGGGCAATGATGGCTACCGCTTCATTGGCATCACAAATTAGTTTTACACTTTCTTGTTTCATTTTATTTTATATTTACGCTGAAAAATTTACAAAATGAGATTTTTTAGAATCCTTCCTATTTTATAAATAATATAATTAACTATTCAAATTTATGTTGTAAAACTATGGTAATTAAGTATTATTTATAATGACATATATCAGCTAATTAGACGATATAATTATTTAGAATTGATATAAATACGCATTTTAAATACCTGTTTTTAAACATGTTAAAAATATTTATTTTATCAAAAATTAAGAAGGGTAGCATCTAGAACATTTTTAAAATGGAATATTTCTTCCTAAACTGTGTAAACAAAAGTAAAGATTTATAGAATTGACTTTTTTAAAGCACTTTTATAAGGAAATGTGAAAAATTAATTATCAAAATCCATTATTATATAAATAGTGATGATTTTTTATACGTATTAGCAATTGTTTTATGGTTTGGTTCAATCCAAAATATAAATTTAATTGGTACTATTTAGCATGGTAATTTTAAAAAGAATGGTACTACAGGATTACTTATTTAAATACATTTTTCTGCGAGAATACAATTCGTAAAACTGATCATCTTTTAAATTGTCGATAAATAAAATACTTTCGCCGGTCGATTTCATTTCCGGACCTAATTTTTTATCGACATTAGGAAATTTATTGAAAGAAAATACAGGTTGCTTAATGGCGAAACCATCTAATTTAGGATTAAATTTAAAGTCCTTTACTTTATTGGCGCCCAACATTATTTTTGTGGCATAGTTCACATAAGGTTCTTTATAGGCTTTTGAAATAAACGGTACCGTACGAGAAGCCCTCGGATTGGCTTCAATAATATAAACAATGTCATCTTTAATGGCAAACTGAATATTTATCAATCCAACCGTTTTTAAAGCTAGGGCAATTTTTAGTGTATGGTCTTTTATTTGTTGCATCACAAATTCGCCTAAATTAAATGGCGGTAAGGTTGCGTTTGAATCTCCTGAATGTACGCCGCAAGGTTCAATATGTTCCATAATCCCAATAATATAAACCTCTTCACCATCGCAAATTGCATCTGCTTCAGCTTCAACGGCACCGTCTAAATAATGGTCTAACAGCAACACATTGTTTGGAATTTTTCGCAATAACCCAACCACATGTTTTTCCAATTCTTCTTTATTGATTACAATTTTCATTCCTTGTCCGCCCAAAACATAAGAAGGACGAACCAATATTGGAAAATCCAAACTGTCGGCAATAGCAGCGGCTTCATCTGCAGTAGTTGCAGTTCCATATTGTGGAAAAGGAATATCTAAGTCCATTAATAATTCAGAAAACCGTTTTCTGTCTTCCGCCAAATCAAGCGCGTCAAAACTGGTTCCTATAATTTTAACACCCCATTTATCCAACTTTTCAGCAAGCTTTAAAGCTGTTTGTCCACCCAACTGCACAATAACACCTTCTGGTTTTTCATGCTGAATAATGTCATAAATATGTTCCCAAAATACAGGTTCAAAATACAATTTGTCTGCCGTATCAAAATCGGTTGAAACAGTTTCTGGATTGCAGTTAATCATAATGGTCTCATAGCCCAATTCTTTGGCGGCCAAAACACCGTGCACACAACAATAATCGAACTCAATTCCCTGTCCAATTCTATTTGGGCCAGAACCCAGCACCACAATTTTTTTCTTGTCGGTTACCACGCTTTCGTTATCGGAAAAACTTCCATTTTCGGTAATCATCTTATTTTCGAAAGTAGAGTAATAATAAGGTGTTTGCGCATTAAATTCTGCTGCGCAGGTGTCCACCAATTTGTAAACCCTGTTGATATTTAATTCCTGTCTTCTTGCATATACTTCACTCTCCCAACATCCTAACATGTGTGCTATTTGTCGGTCGGCAAACCCTTTTTGTTTTGTTTCCAACAATAAATCGTACGTTAATGTCCCCAGTTTATGGGTTGAGATTTCATTTTCTAACGCCAATAATTCTTCATATTGCTTTAAAAACCAAATATCAATTTTGGTAATTTCGTGTATTCTGCTTAATGGAATTCCTATTTGAAGCGCATCATAAATGATAAATACCCGATCCCAACTCGGATAAGTTAATTTTTCAATAATGGTGTCATAATTTTTTTCTCCTTTTCCATCAGCACCCAATCCGTTGCGTTTTATTTCCAAAGATTGTGTTGCTTTATGAAGCGCTTCCTGAAACGAACGCCCAATTCCCATCACTTCTCCAACCGATTTCATTTGCAATCCTAACGTTCTGTCAGCACCTTCAAACTTGTCGAAATTCCATCTTGGTATTTTTACAATCACATAATCTAAAGTAGGCTCAAATAAAGCCGAAGTTGTTTTTGTAATTTGATTCTTTAATTCATCCAAATGATAACCAATAGCCAATTTTGCCGCAATTTTAGCGATTGGATATCCAGTTGCTTTTGAAGCCAAAGCCGATGATCTCGAAACCCGCGGATTAATTTCAATGGCGATAATATCTTCATTTTCATCAGGACTTACAGCGAACTGCACATTACAGCCGCCAGCAAAATCGCCGATGGAACGCATCATTAAAATAGCCATATCACGCATTCTTTGATATGTGGTATCACTCAATGTCATCGCAGGCGCAACTGTAATAGAATCTCCGGTATGAATTCCCATAGGATCCATATTTTCAATGGTGCAAATAATCACCACATTGTCATTTCTGTCTCGCAACAATTCCAGTTCAAATTCTTTCCACCCCAACAACGCTTTGTCTATAATCACTTCATGAATTGGAGAAGCCTCCATACCGCGACTCAACAATTCATCAAAATCTTCTTTTTTATAAACAATGGAAGCTCCAAAACCACCTAAAGTAAAAGAAGGTCGTATTACCAATGGAAAACCATATTCCTGTGCAATCTCCTTCCCTTTCAAAAATGAATTCGCAACGGTTGAAGGTGCTTGTCCGATTCCAATTTTATCCATTAACTTTCTAAATTGTTCGCGGTCTTCAGTAATGTGAATGGCGGCAATGTCAACACCAATGATATCTACATTAAAATCTTTCCATATACCTTTATCATCGGCTTCAATACATAAATTCAAGGCTGTTTGTCCGCCCATTGTTGGTAAAACAGCATCAATACTAGGATGATTTTCTAAAATTTGAATAAGTGATTTTGTGGTTAATGGCAACAAATACACATTATCAGCCAAAGATGGATCCGTCATAATGGTTGCCGGATTGGAATTGATCAGCGTCACTTCAATTCCCTCTTCTTTTAAAGATCTGATTGCTTGGGAACCAGCATAGTCAAATTCACAAGCTTGGCCAATAATAATTGGACCTGACCCTATTATTAAAATCGATTTTATGTTATTGTTTTTTGGCATTTGTTCAATATAAAAAGTAAAGTATAATTGTCTGTAAAATTCGTTTCTGTCTGTATAATAATTTTCAAAACTAATTAAAAAAGTTCAAAAAAAAGGTGTTACTAAAAAGTAACACCCTATATACAAAACTATTGTTTCATTATTTTTTTGGTTTTGGATCTGAAGATACACTTATTTTCTTTCTTCCTTTAGCTCTTCTTCTAGCTAACACCTTTCTTCCTGTTGCACTAGCCATACGTTCTCTAAAGCCGTGCTTATTTCTTCTTTTTCTTTTTGATGGCTGATAGGTTCTTTTACTCATTACAAATATCTTTAAAATAGTGGTTCTTCTGTTGTTGCTTTCTTTACGAATTCCGCTCCTTAAAAGCGTTGGCAAATATACAATTACTTTTGTTTTTGGCAAATAGAATTTTAAAAAAAATAATATTTTTATTTTAAAGCCTAAAATTGAAAAAAAACTTACATTTATACAAATTAAAAATAACAGAAACATGTATCAAAAACCAATGCTTAAGGAAGGAAGTTTAAAGGATCAAGTCATTGTTGTAACAGGCGGAGGCAGCGGATTGGGAAAAGCCATGACCACTTATTTTTTGGAACTTGGCGCACACGTTGTCATCACTTCAAGAAATATGGAGAAATTAGAAAAAACCAAACTGGAGTTAGAAGGAAAAACAGGAGGAACCGTTTTGGCAGTGCAATGTGATGTAAGAAATTACACCGAAGTTGAAGCTGTTTTGCAGGCAACTTTGGATAAATTTGGAAAAGTGGACGGACTTTTAAACAATGCCGCAGGAAATTTCATCAGTCCAACAGAACGTTTATCAGCCAACGCTTTTGATACCGTTATTGATATTGTTTTAAAAGGAAGTAAAAATTGCACATTGGCATTTGGAAAACATTGGATAAATATAAAACAACCAAAATCAACTATTTTAAATATTGTAACCACTTATGCCTGGACTGGATCAGCTTACGTTGTTCCTTCAGCAACTGCAAAAGCAGGTGTTTTGGCAATGACGCGTTCTTTGGCTGTTGAATGGGCAAAATACGGCATTCGTTCCAATGCCATCGCTCCAGGCCCGTTCCCTACTGAAGGTGCTTGGGACCGATTGTTGCCTGGAAATTTGAGAGATAAATTTGACATGAAAAAGAAAGTTCCGGTTGGCCGTGTTGGCGAACATCAGGAATTGGCAAATTTGGCCGCTTATTTAATGAGTGATTTTTCGGCATATATCAACGGAGAAGTTATTACTATTGACGGTGGAGAATGGTTAAAAGGTGCTGGTGAATTTAATATGCTCGAAGATGTTCCCAAAGAAATGTGGGATATGCTGGAAGCAATGATCAGAAGTAAAAAGAAATAGTTTCAAGTTTCAAGTTTTAAGTTTCTAGTTTCAAGTTTTGAATTTTTCCAACTTTCAAACTTTCCAACTTTGATACTTTTTCCTTTTGCCAACTTAAATAGTTTAGTACTTTTGCCAAAACCTACGAATAATGAAAAACACCAAATATGTTTTTGTAACCGGAGGCGTTACTTCTTCACTTGGAAAAGGAATTATCGCGGCTTCTTTGGCAAAATTATTACAAGAAAGAGGCTACTCTGTCACTATACAAAAGCTTGACCCTTACATAAACATTGATCCAGGAACCTTAAATCCTTATGAACATGGAGAATGTTATGTAACAGAAGATGGTGCCGAAACCGATTTGGATTTAGGTCATTACGAGCGTTTTCTCAATATTCCAACTTCACAAGCAAACAATGTGACTACTGGAAGAATTTACCAATCTGTCATCGAAAAAGAACGCAGAGGTGAGTTCTTAGGTAAAACGGTACAGGTTATCCCTCACATTACCGATGAAATTAAACATCGCATTCAAATTTTAGGAAATACTGGTGAATTTGATATTGTAATCACTGAGATTGGCGGAACTGTTGGCGATATTGAATCGTTGCCTTACATAGAATCTGTTCGTCAATTGCTTTGGGAATTGGGTCATGAAAACGCCATCGTCATTCATTTAACCTTGGTTCCTTATTTGGCCGCTGCTGGGGAATTAAAGACAAAACCTACCCAACACTCTGTTAAAATGCTGATGCAAAGCGGAGTAAGTCCAGATATTTTAGTTTGCAGAACTGAACATGAAATTTCAGATTCCATAAAAGATAAACTGGCGCTTTTTTGCAATGTAAGAAAAGAAGATGTTATTCAATCCATTGATGCGGAAACTATTTATGATGTTCCCAATTTTATGCTTGAGGAAGGATTGGATACAGTTGTGCTGAAAAAATTGCAATTGCCAAACGGCAAACAACCCAAACTGAAATTGTGGAACGATTTTTTAAAGCGATTTAAAAATCCGAAAAACACGGTTGAAATAGGACTTATCGGAAAATATGTGGAATTGCACGACGCTTACAAATCCATTTCAGAAGCCTTTATTCATGCAGGTGCACAAAACGAAGTTAAAGTCAATATTAATTGGATTCATTCCGAAGAATTAACGGTAGAAAATGTTCCTGAGTTATTAAAAAATTTAAACGGTGTTTTGGTTGCTCCAGGTTTTGGGGAACGCGGTATTGAAGGAAAAATTGAAGCCGTAAAATATGCCCGTGAAAACAACATTCCTTTTTTCGGCATTTGCCTCGGAATGCAAATGGCAGTTATTGAATTTTCAAGAAATGTTTTAGGATTAAAAGGAGCAAATTCAACTGAAATGAACAGCAATACCTTATATCCTGTAATTGATTTAATGGAAGAACAAAAAAAAATCATCAATTATGGTGGCACTATGCGTTTGGGAGCCTGGGATTGTGTGCTTAAAGAAGGTAGTAAAGTTAGAAATATTTATCATAAAGAACATATTAGCGAACGACACAGACATCGTTATGAATTTAACAACGATTTTTTAGAACAAGTTGAAAAAGCTGGAATGATTGCCACCGGAAAAAACCCAAAAACCAATTTGGTTGAAGTGATTGAAATTCCAACACACCCTTGGTTTATTGGCGTTCAATACCATCCGGAATATAAAAGCACGGTTTTAAATCCGCATCCTCTGTTTGTGGATTTTGTGAAAGCTGCGTTAAATCACGCTTTAAACTTGCCAACTAATCATTAATAAGAAACCAAATTTAATTTACATTTAGTACATTTGTCGGGCTTTTTAAATACTGAAAAAAAGTATTGGCAAATTGACATTTATTTATACCCATGGAAGAAAAGAAATTTGATATTAATTCACTGATAGGTTTTGTTTTATTAGGAGCAATCGTTTTATGGTGGATGTACAGCAATCAGCCAACTCCCGAAGAAAAACTGGAAGCTGAAAAAAATAAAATTGAAAACGTAGAAAAAGCAACCGTTACTCCAACCCTTACCGATTCCACTTCAAATCCCAATATAATATCACAAGCCACCGATTCGCTTTCTTTGGTTAAAGCCCAAGGTCAGTTAGGTGTTTTTGCTTATTCGGCAACACTTCCTTCAGCTAAAGAAGATGGAGAAACCGTGTTGGAAAACGACCTGCTAAAATTGGTTATTTCAAATAAAGGCGGACAAATTAAGGAAGCTTTGTTAAAAAAATACGTGACTTATGATTCTTTGCCTTTATATATGGTAAAAGACAATAACGCTAATTTTAACATCAACTTTGGAACTTCCGACAATAGAACATTAAACACAAAAGACTTGTTTTTTGAGCCAACACTCACTAAAGTCGATGGAAATCAAGTGCTTTCGATGAAGTTAAAAGTCTCTGAAAGCAACTTTTTAGAATATCGCTATGTGATGAAACCAACGGAATATATGGTTGATTTCACGATGCGTTCTCAAGGGTTAAGCGCTTCATTGGACACAAACAAACCAGTTACACTAGATTGGAGTACGGAGGCTTTCAGAAAAGAGAAAAGCATTCGCTACGAAAACCAACAAACTGAATTGTATTATGAAAAGGAAGATGAAAACATTGATTACCTTTCCGTTGGTGGCGAAGATGATGCGGAAGAAAAAGATGTGAATTGGGTTGCCTACAAACAACATTTCTTTTCCACCATTTTAATTACTGAACAGGCTTTTTCAACAGCAAAATTAGCATCAAAAACATTGTCAATTGATGAAGATGTTGATACCACATTCACAAAAGCATTTTATTTAAAAGCACCGCTGGCATTACAGGGAGGGGAATTTAATTACAATATGAATTGGTATATTGGACCAAATGATTTCCAAATTCTAAAAAAATACGACCGAAATATTAAGGAAGTTCTTAATCTGGGCTGGGGAATTTTTGGCTATATAAACCGACTTATCTTTATTCCGGTATTTAACTTTTTGCAATTATTTATTGGAAATTATGGGTTAATTATTATTCTTCTAACTATTATAGTGCGAATTATAATGTCTCCTTTGGTTTACAAATCATATTTGTCAAGTGCAAAAATGAAAGTGCTGAAACCCGAAATGGAAGAAATTAACAAACGTTTACCAGGAAAAGAAAATGCCATGAAACGCCAACAAGAAACGATGGCACTACAAAGCAAAGCTGGTGTAAGTCCACTTTCCGGATGTATTCCCGCCTTACTGCAAATGCCTGTTTTCTTCGCATTATTCCGATTCTTCCCGTCGAATATTGATTTGCGTCAACAAAGTTTTTTATGGGCAGATGATTTATCTGCTTATGATTCCGTTTTTGAATGGAAAACTCATATCCCTTTAGTATCAAGTTTATATGGTAATCATTTCAGTTTATTTCCTGTTTTAGCTTCTGTTGCTATTTTCTTCTATATGAAAATGAGCCAGGGGCAGCAAATGGGTATGCAACAACCAACGCAAGAAGGAATGCCAGATATGCAAAAAATGATGAAAATGATGATGTACTTTTCTCCTTTAATGATGTTGGTTTTCTTTAATAGGTATGCGAGTAGTTTAAGTTTGTACTATTTTGTTTCCAACTTATTAACCATCATTATTATGTTGGTTATTAAACATTATATTATTGATGAAGAAAAAATTCACGCAAAAATTCAGGAAAATAAAAAGAAACCTAAAAAAGAGGGTAAATTTCGCCAACGCTTAAACCAGGCAATGTCACAAGCCCAAGAGCAGCAGGCACAACAAAAAAATAAGAAATAAATCCTTACCATTCTATTAAATTATTAACCCATTCATTCTTAGGAATTGGATTGTTGAATTCAAAACCTCACAATAAAAATACCATTAAAAAGTACTTATAAAATACTGAATGAACACAACCTCATTATTGAATTACATAAAAGAGATATAGATTTAAATTCTTATAGTAATTTTAAAAACAAACTTATTAGCGATAAATCATTCAAATCTGGTTCTAATTATTTTATTCATTTTAAAGGTGTAACTTTGATAATGATAATTTTGAAGATGTTAGTTAGTTTAAAATGTTTATTAATCAGGTTTCACACAATAAAGGAAATAGAAAAATTTTAGTACATTTAAACCAACTAACAAACAGTGGAAAATTTCGGTTTCAAACCCGCAACTTGCCATAACCAAGACCGTTGTACGCAAGCCGACCAAAAAAAAGCCGACAGCTAGTTCAAGCACATTTAATTTTGCTCCTTTCTCGCAAAATTAAAAGAGCTTTCACTTTCCAACGCTTTATGAATAGAAAAGAGGTTCAGAGTGTGTAATATCCTTACTAAATTTACGGTTTTACCGTAATATTTATAATTAAAAAAAAGCTAATATTGAAAATTAAAAAATACTATGTAAAACATTTTCCCCAAAGAAATATTGGAAAACACAACTCATGTTCACCAATTTCAACACAGAAAGAGAAGTTCAATAATTTACACAACATTTCTAATTGCATTAATTGGTGCTTTTATTGCACTTCCATTTATTAAAGTTGATGTTTACACTTCTTCAAGAGGTTTACTAAAACCTGAAAAAGAACGAATTAGTTTAACAACTATTAATTCAGGTAAGGTTATTAAAAATAATATACAAATTAATAAGCACGTTAAAAAGGGTGATACATTATTAGTCTTGGATGACTATGCAATTACAAATAAATTAGAATTTATAAATTTTAATATTTCCGAAACACAGCAATTTTTGCATGACATAAATTACTTATTAAAAAACAAACAAGTAATTTTAGATAGTATTTATTCCCAAAAATACCAAAAGGAATACGTAGAATATCATGAAAAATCGCAAGAGTTGCAAACTCGTTTTCAAAAAGCAAAAAGAGATTACTTGAGAAATAAAAGTTTATTTGAAAAAGGTGTAATTGCATCGGTTGAATTTGAAAATTTCAAATTTGAATATGACTTAATCATTAATACAATTACTCAACTAAAAAAACAACAATTAAATACTTGGCAAGCTGATTCTACAATAAAAACAAGGCAGCTAAATGAGTTTGAAAATAGTGCTGAATTACAGAAAGAAAATAAAGATTACTATATTTTAACTTCACCAATTAGCGGGACATTAATGAATGTTATTGGTATTGAAGAAGGTAGCTTAATTAGTGCAAGTATTCCTTTAGCGGAAATATCACCTGATGGAAATTTAATTGCCGAATGCTATGTTTCTCCTATCGATATCGGCTTAATAAATCCTAAAAATTCAGTAAAATTTCAAATGGATGCCTTTAATTATAACCAATGGGGACTTGCAACTGGAGAAATTATTGAAATAGGAAAAGATTTAGAGTTAATTAATGACACTCCAACTTTTAAAATTCGATGTAATGTTGACCAAAAATTTCTAATGCTCAAAAACGGATTTAAAGGTAATTTAAAAAAAGGAATGACTTTTAATGCACGATTTAAACTTACTGAGCGCACGCTATTTGAATTGTTATACGATAAAATAGATGATTGGTTAAATCCAAGTAGCCAAAGTATAGGTTAAAATTACTTAAAAAAATTGAAATTAAAAAGATAAATGGCGAAAATTACAATAAAACAACACGATATTACTGATTGTGGTGCCGCGTGTTTAGCATCCATAAGTGCACACTATAATTTAGAAATTCCTCTTGCCAGAATACGACAATTTGCTGGCACTGATAAAAAAGGAACAAATGTATTGGGTTTAATTGAAGCTGCCGAAAAATTGGGCTTTGAGGCTAAAGGTGTCCGAGGGGATTTTGACAGTTTGTTTAAAATACCAAAACCAGCAATTGCACATATAATTGTTAAAAAACAATTACAGCATTATGTAGTTATTTATGAAGTTACCAAAACCTATATCAAAATAATAGACCCTGGTACTGGAAAATTTTATAAAAAAACACACGATGAATTTAAAGAAGAGTGGACGGGTGTCTTGGTACTTTTACTGCCTGATGAAAGTTTTAAAGCAGGCAACGAAAAAATTTCTATTTTAAAACGTTTTTGGTTTCTATTAAAACCCCATAAATATATATTAATTCAGGCTTTTGTTGGGGCATTAATATTTACGCTGTTAGGATTTTCAACAGCAATATATATTCAAAAAATTACTGATTTTGTACTTGTTGGGGGCAATACCAAACTGCTTAATTTATTAAGTATAATTATGTTAGTGCTTCTGTTGTTGAAAGTTATTGTAGGAACTTTTAAGGATATTTTTTTAATAAAAACAGGGCAACAAATAGATGCTCGTTTAATTTTAGGATATTACAAACATTTATTAAAACTTCCTCAACAGTTTTTTGACACCATGCGTGTGGGTGAAATTATTTCCAGAATTAATGATGCTGTAAAAATTAGAGTATTCATTAATGGTGTTGCACTATCACTAGCTGTTAATGCACTTATTGTAATTTTTTCGTTTGGCATTATGTTTACGTACTATTGGAAGCTAGCGTTAATTATGCTCACAATAATTCCTTTTTATATCATTATATATACCATTGTTAATAAACTAAATAAAAAAACAGAACGTACAATTATGGAAAAAGCAGCTGATTTAGAAAGTCAGTTGGTGGAATCCTTAAATTCAGTAGGCACGATTAAAAGGTTCGGTTTAGAGAGTTTTGCAAATATTAAAACGGAAACAAAATTTATTACTTTATTAAACACAGGGTATAAATCTGCTTTAAACAGTGTTTTTTCGGGTACTTCATCAAGTACTTTATCACAGCTTTTTACCATTATTTTATTATGGTCTGGTTCATATTTTGTAATTGAACGTGAAATTACACCAGGAGAATTAATGTCATTTTACGCCATCATTGGCTATTTCACAAGCCCAATTGCTGGTTTGGTTGATGCCAATAAACAAATACAAAGTGCCTTAATTGCAGCAGATAGGTTATTCGAAATTATGGATTTAGAACGTGAAGAAACTGAAAATAAATTTAAACTTACAGCTGATAAAATAGGTGATATTTCGTTTAAAAATGTTTCGTTTCGATATGGAACTCGGGTTGAGGTTTTTAAAGACTTTAATCTCAACATAAAAAAGGGGAATATCACCGCTATTGTTGGTAAAAGTGGTTCTGGTAAATCTACCCTTATTTCATTACTCCAAAATATGTATCCATTGCAAAGCGGAACTATTTCTATTGGGGATTTTGATTTGCAATATATTGAAAACGAAAGCTTACGGCAACTGGTAAGCGTAGTACCTCAAAAAATAGATTTGTTTGCAGGCAATGTGATAGACAATATTGCGGTTGGTGAATTTCAACCAAACATGGAACTTATTTTAAGTATATGTAAAAATATTGGCATACAAGAATTTATAGAGACACTGCCAAACGGATTTAATACGTATTTAGGGGAAAACGGCGCTTCACTCTCTGGCGGACAAAAACAGCGTATCGCCATAGCTCGAGCCTTATACAAACAACCTGAAATTTTAGTATTGGATGAAGCTACATCATCATTAGACAGTACTTCTGAAAACTATATACAACGCACCATTCAAAATTTACGGGAACAGCAAAAAACCATTATTATAATTGCACATCGTTTAAGTACAATTGCAAATGCTGATGAAATTGTGGTATTAGAAAATGGGAAAGTATTAGAACAAGGTTCTCATAATGAACTTTATAATAAAAAAGAACACTATTACAATTTATGGCAACAACAAATACCAATATTAACAATATAAAAATAAAAACTATGAAAACAATTAAACAATTAGAACGACTTAGAAAAGCACACGGATTAATTCTACAAGAAAAAACAGGACCTCCATCACAATTTGCAAATAAACTAAATATTAGTGAACGTCAAATTTATAATATAATTGATTATCTAAAAGAAATTGATGCACCAATTAAATATAATAGAAGAACTGAAACATACTATTACTCAGATAATTTTGATTTACTTATAAATGTGTCTGTACAAGTACTTATCGCTGATGAGATTAGAAATATTTATGCGGGTACTACTTTTTTAAATGAAAATTTTCTTACTGCAAGGTTATTGCAGTGAGCTAATATATATTAGCTCTATCAAAAAAAAATTGCGCAATTTTAAAGTTTTTGATATAAATAATAATTTAACTTTAAATTTTAAAAAAATGAAAAATTTAGAAAATTATGGTGTTCAGGCTTTGAATTCTAAAGAATTAAAAGAGACAGAAGGTGGTCTTGTTTTCTTAACTTGTGTAGCAATTGGAATGTGTGTACTTCTCATCGCTGCTCCAATTCTTGCTTTAGCCGCTGGAGATGACCGTGGTAGATTAGGACAACCTTATTAACGTTTAACTAAAAATAGGGTGATTTAAAGTACCCTATTTTTATTATATTTGTTCACATGAATAGAATAGAAATAAAAATATTCGTAATCTTTATATTAGCTAGAATTTTGGACTTGGGTTCTACTTATTATTCACATAATGGTAAATTAGATTTTGAAACTAGCCCTTTGGTAAGGGTTTTTAAGTTAGATTGGACTGGTTTAATATTTATTAATATCTTGTTTGTTTTATTTATTTATTATCTTCTGATAAAAGTTTACTGTGATAAAAATTTGAAATTAACCGAATTAAATTTTAAAAATGACATTCACACATTTATGGACTATTTTTCATTAATATATTATAGAAAAAAAATAAATTTTAAAGATTTACTTACGAGTAAAGCCTTCAATTCTAATATATTTAAAAATTCATTTATTTTAATTTTCCCATTAGTTCTTTCAATTTTTAGTTTTATTGTTAGTATTAATAATTTTCTCGTAGGTAATTCTATAAACCTATTATCAGGTATAAAGCATACACAAATAACTATTATTCTTTCGTACTCATTGATTATTTTTATGTTTTTATCTTTATACATTTATAACCTATATCGCTATTATAAAATAAAAAAATCAAGTTTTAAATCTACATAATATGATTGAGCAAGACTATTTAATGAGGTTTATTAATACATTCTTTGATTCTATTAATCAAATAATTAATGGGATTTCCAGAGATGATATTGAAAATGTAAAAATTCAAATTAGCCATAGTTATAAGCTATTAGGTAATGAATCTTCATTTTTTATTGATGAAGATTTTGAGGAAATATTTAAATTATTCAAAACAAAAGATGGTGACTATTTAAAAAGGGTTCAAATGCTTTCAGAATTAATGTATTATGATAGTTTAATTCAGAAAAATATTGAAATAAAAAATAATATTTTGAAAAAATCCATTTATTTATTAGAATACTATATTGAAAACACTAAAGAATTTTCCTTTGAGATAAATAATAGATTAACTACAATGAAAAATGAATTAAACAGTTTTTCTCAATAATAATTTAACTATTTTTAATAGTACCTTAATACATCTATATAAAGCGATTATATAGATCTTAAGTTTACAATTCAGGCACTAAATACCTCAATACAGTGACTCTCTCTCTCCTTAATATAAATTTTTCTTACTGCAAGGTTAGTGCAGTATACAAAACTATATTAGCCTTATCAAAAGTATAAATTGCGCAATTTTAAAATTTTGATAAAAATTAATTGTTTAACTTTAAATTTTAAAAAATGAAAAATTTAGAAAATTATGGCGTTTTAGAAATGAACAAAAAAGAAATTAAAGAAACTGAAGGTGGTTGGTGGACTCTTAAAGAATGGAATCAAGCTGTTGGTGATTTTAATGATAAGGTTTATAGATTGATTGATACGATTATGCCTTAGTATTAGTAGTTAGCAAATTATAATAGCTAAGCAAGAAAAAACATGTTGCTTAGCTATTTATTTTTAAAATAAACAAAATATCATAAATAATTTATAATGGTTAGATTCAACCAGCAAATACAAGTTTATGGTTTATAAAATAATTAACAAAGTTTTTTATGGGCCACGGATCTATCTGCCTACGATTCTGTTTTTAAGCTTCCGTTTAGAATTCCAATGTATGGAGACCATGTGAGTTTATTCCCAATTTTGGCTTCTGTTGCTATTTTCTTCTATATGAAAATGAGCCAGGGTCAGCAAATGGGCATGCAACAACCACAACAAGAAGGCATGCCCGATATGCAAAAAATGATGAAAATGATGATGTACCTGTCACCAATTATGATGTTGGTGTTCTTTAATATGTATGCCAGCAGTTTAAGTTTGTATTATTTTGTTTCCAACTTACTGACAGTCACAATTATGTTAATCATTAAAAATTACATTATTGATGAAGATAAAATTCACGCTAAAATCCAGGAGAATAAAAAGAAACCTAAAAAAGAGGGTAAATTTCGCCAACGCTTAAACCAAGCAATGTCGCAAGCCCAAGAGCAACAGGCACAACAAAAGAAAAATAAAAAGAAATAAACAGTGAAATAGTAAAAATTAAAAAGTTTCAAACCTCAATTGTTTGGAACTTTTTTTTTATATTCGTGTCCTAATTAAATAAACCCCGCAAACCCCAATGCCTTTATTAAAAAGTAATTATAAAATTTTAAAGGAATATAACCTTATTGTTGAATCCCATTCAGGCAAATTAGATTTAGATTCTTATATTAATTTTGTAAAAAGAACCATCCACGACCCTTTATTTTCTCCAAATACGAACTATCTTATAGATTTACGAAATGTTGTTGTCATTGCTTCAATTGAAGATATTAGTAAATACAATGATTTTATAGAAGATAGCTTTAAATGTGAAAGAAAAAGAAAGATTGCATTGCTTACTGAAACACCAAACCAAATGGTTTTCTCAACCATATTTAAAAGCAACAACACGCAAAAGTTAAAAGAAATTGAAGTTTTTTCTACACCAATTGCAGCAACAGAATGGCTTAACAGCAACCTTAATAAAAATGAAATTCTTGATGTTTTAAAAGCTTTAATACTTTCCTGAAAATTATCTTTTATTTAAAAAAGCATTTACATTTTTTTCAATTCTATCCATAATATTGCTCACATCCGATTTTATAAATTTTTCACCGGTAATTTTCTCGTATAACTCAATATATCTGTCTGAAATCTCATTTATTTTTTCGTCGGTCATCTCCGGAATCTGTTGCCCTTTTAATCCCTGAAAACCATTTACAATTAACCACTGACGCACAAATTCTTTCGACAATTGTTTTTGGGCTTCTCCTTTGTTTTGTCTTTCCTGATAACCTTCCGCATATAAATAACGAGACGAATCAGGAGTGTGAATTTCGTCAATCAATACAATTTTACCATCTTTTGTTTTACCAAATTCATACTTGGTATCCACTAAAATCAAACCTTGTTTTGCTGCGATTTCAGTTCCACGTTGAAATAAAGCCCTAGTATATTTTTCCAGTACTTCATAATCTCCTTTTGAAACAATTCCCTGGCTTAGTATATCCCCTCTTGAAATATCCTCATCATGTTCGCCTCCTTCTGCCTTTGTTGAAGGCGTAATAATAGGTGCTGGAAATTTATCGTTTTCCTTCATTCCATCAGGCATTACAACGCCACATAAAACCCTTTTGCCCAATTTATATTCACGGGCTGCATGACCAGATAAGTAGCCGCGAATGACCATTTCAACTTTAAAAGGCACACATAAATGACCTACTGCAACATTTGGATCAGGAATGACCATAATCCAGTTTGGCACAATATCTTTGGTGGCATCCATCATTTTTGCGGCAATCTGATTTAAAATTTGCCCTTTAAACGGAATTTGTTTTGGCATTACCACATCAAAGGCAGAAAGCCTATCGGTTGCAATCATGACCAATATTTCATCATTAATATTGTAAACTTCTCTAACTTTACCTCTATAAAACGACTTTTGGTTTGGGAAGTTAAATGCGGTGTTGTTAATGGTGTTACTCATTTTTTAGGCGTTTATGTGTTTATGCGTTGAATTGTGAAATTGTTTAATCGTTTAACTGTTGAGTTGTTGGTTGTTGGTTTGTATATGCTTTTAACTCTTTAATTTTTAAAATTGTTCTTTAAGTACTTAACTGCCAACTGTTATTAAGGTAGATTTACAACATTTAACTTTTAGAGCGGGCATGACGAGACCAATCCCTACCTTTAACTTTTATTTCCCCTTCGGGGGCTAGTGGCTTTTCAATTATCAATTAATCTTCTCCTACTTCAAGGTTTGTATAGGCTAAAATAATATCTTTTACCAATCGGTGTCTAATAATATCTTTATCGTCAAAATGAACAAATGCAATTCCTTCAATGCCTTTAAGCGTTAGCATGGCTTCTTTTAAACCCGATACTTGGCGTCTAGGTAAATCCACTTGTCCTGGATCTCCATTAATGATAAATTTCGCATTTTTACCCATCCTTGTCAAAAACATCTTCATTTGGTTATGAGTGGTATTTTGCGCTTCATCCAAAATTACAAAAGCATTGTCTAACGTTCGCCCCCGCATAAATGCCAGTGGCGCAATTTGTATAATTTCTTTTTCCAAATAGGAGTCCAGTTTTTCATAAGGAATCATATCGCGGAGGGCATCATATAGTGGTTGCATATACGGATCTAATTTTTCTTTTAAATCACCTGGTAAAAACCCTAAATTTTCACCAGATTCCACAGCTGGCCTCGTTAAAATAATTCTTCTAACTTCTTTTTCCTTCAATGCTTTAACCGCCAAAGCAACTGCTGTATATGTTTTTCCTGTTCCTGCTGGTCCAACGGCAAAAAGCATATCATTTTTACCCATTTTTTCAACCATAATGCGTTGATTGGCAGTTTGGGCTTTAATAAGCCGTCCGCTTACCCCATGAACAAGAATGCCATCAGCCAAAAACGAACTATTATTTTCACTTCCGTTTGAGGTTAGAATGCGTTCAATGGTGTTTTCGTCAAGTTTATTATATCGTCCAAAATAAGAAATAATCATTTCCAGCCGTTTCTCAAATTCATCTAAAATTTCTGATTCCCCATAAATTTTAAGCTCTGTTCCTCTGGCAACAATTTTTAACTTTGGAAAATATTTTTGTAAAAGTTCTATATTGGAGTTTTTATTGCCAAATAAGTCGTTTGGATGGATTTCGGTTAATACAATAATACGTTCGTTCAAATGATAAAAGTGTTAAGTCTTATTAAAAAAATAGTATTTTAATCATCAAATAATTGATTAGATTTGCAAACAAATGTAGTAAATATCAAATAACAAAAATTAAATACTTGCAAATATTTGTAAACATTTTATTAAAAATTTGCTGTAATTCTCATCAAAAATTTCGTTTGTATTTTATATGTCAATAATAACTTTAACTACCGATTTTGGAATCAAAGACCACTTTGTAGGAGCAGTAAAAGGCACTATTTACAGCGAATTACCCGATGCAAGGATTGTGGATATCTCACATCAAATCTCTCCCTTTAACATTACCGAAACGGCATACATCTTAAGAAATTCCTATAAAAAATTTCCTGAAGGTAGCATTCATATAATAGGTGTAGATGCTGAATTAAATGGCGAAAACAAACACATCGCAATAAAATTGGACAGCCATTATTTTATTTGTGCAGATAACGGCGTTATTTCCCTTTTGGCTTCAGAGATTACCCCTGAAAAAATTGTAGAAATTAACATTCATGAATATATAGAAAGCAGTTTTCCTGTTTTGGATGTTTTTGTAAAAGTTGCCTGTCATATTGCACGCGGAGGAAAATTGGAGGTTATAGGTAAAATTATTCCCGAATTTAAAAAAATCAGTGAGCTGCAACCAGCCATTTCGGCCGACAACAATACCATTTTCGGAAATATTATTTATGTTGACAACTACGGAAATTCCATAAGTAACATCAGTAAAAAACTATTTAATCAAGTTGGAAAAGGACGTAATTTTGAGGTAATTGCCAACAGATATTCATTCTCTCAAATTTATGAAAAATACAGCGATATTGTTGATTTCTCCTTACCAAAAGAGCAACGTCAAAAAGATGGAACCAGATTGGCTTTGTTTAATTCGGCCAACTTTTTAGAAATTGCCATGTACAGAAGTAACATAACCACTGTAGGAGGCGCAGTTTCACTTTTAGGATTAAATTACAGGGCTGCAATAACCATTAAATTTAGCTAAAAACATGTTTATACGAATTGTAAAAATGAATTTCAAAGAATCAAACATCACTTTGTTTCTTGAAAATTTTAATGAGAATAAAGAAAAAATAAGAAATTTTAAAGGTTGTAATTTGTTGGAGTTGTACAGAGACAAAAACGATTCCAACACATTTTTTACTTATAGTTACTGGGAAACGGAAGTCGATTTGGAAGCCTATAGAAATTCTGAACTTTTTAAAGTGGTTTGGAAAAAAACAAAAGTATTGTTCAACAACAAACCAGAAGCTTGGAGCGTTGATAAAGTAAGCCCCCTAGCCCCCAAAGGGAGGACAGAGCGTAAAGAAAATGTATAGTTATACATTTCTAGCGACTGGGCCAGTTGGCGCGCTGGCATTCTAAATGTTAAATTTTGAATTATAAATTAAACAGTTAAACAAATACACAATTACACGATTAAACAAATAAACGATTAAACAATTTTAATGAAATCCATTTTAATAAAAGAACTAAATTCCTTTTTCTCATCGCCAATCGGTTATTTGGTAATTGGGGTTTATTTGGTTGTTAACGGATTGTTTTTATGGGTTTTTAAGGGAGAATTCAATATTTTACACGCAGGTTTTGCCGATTTAAACAGTTACTTTTTCTTGGTGTCTTGGATTTTCATCTTTTTAATCCCGGCCATTACAATGCGAAGTTTTTCTGAAGAAATAAACACAGGAACCATTGAAATTATAAAAACCAAACCCATTACAAACTGGGAAATCATCTTGGGAAAATATTTCGGAGCCTTGATTTTGGTGATTTTGGCAATAATTCCAACATTGATTTACGTTTACAGCATTTATCAATTGGGAAATCCGGTCGGAAATATTGAACTCGGAACCACTTATGGATCTTTTATTGGGTTGTTGTTTTTGGCAAGTGCTTACACCGCTATTGGTGTTTTTTCCTCCACAATTTCAAAAAATCAAATTGTTTCATTTATCATCGCGGTTTTTATTTCCTTTTTTTTATTTTACGGTTTCGAATCTTTGGCTAGTTATAATTTATTTGGAAATTTAGACCACGCAATTCAAAATTTAGGGATGAGCGAGCATTTTAACAGTATTGGCAAAGGTGTAATTGACACGCGTGATTTAATTTACTTTATATCCGTCACTTTTATATTTTTAGTATTCACCCATTTTAGAATTCAACATGAAAAATAAGTATTCTAAAATAACCGTGCTGCTCATCGGTTTAATTTTACTGAACTTTATTGGTTCAAAAATATACAAACGCTTCGATTTAACTGAAGATAAGCGCTATACACTTTCAAAAGCCACAGAAAAAATTGTTGAAAATGTTAAGGATCTTATTGTTGTTACCGTTTATTTAAAAGGCGATTTTCCTGCGGAATTTAAACGACTTCAGACAGAAACAAAATTGCATTTGGAAGAACTTAAAGCACTTAATAAAAATATTCAATTTAGGTTTGTGGATCCCGCTGAAATCGCACAAAATTTGATAGATAGTGGACTCGAACCAAGCAGGTTACAAATTCAGGAAAATGGAAAATTATCCGAAATTATCATGTTTCCATGGGCGGTGGTTTCCTATAAAAACAAGACTGAAAATGTATCGCTTTTAAAAGATATTTTTTCAAATTCTCAAGACCAGCAATTGGAAAGTTCCATTCAAAATTTAGAATTTGCCTTCGCCAACGCCATTCATAAAGTCACTTCAGAAAAGTCAAAAAAAATTGCTGTTTTAAGAGGAAACGGAGAACTTAATGATATTTATATCGCCGATTTTTTAAGGAAATTAGGTGAATATTATTTTTTAGCACCTTTTACGCTTGATAGTGTTGCAGTGCAGCCACAAAAAACTTTTGAGCAAATTTCAGCATTTGACTTGACCATCATTGCCAAACCAACGGAAAAATTTACTGATGCAGAAAAATTTACATTGGACCAATTTGTGATGAATGGCGGAAAAACATTGTGGTTAATTGACAATGTGCAAGCCGAATTGGACAGTTTAATGCTAACCGGCGAAACGTTGGCATATCCCAGAGATTTGGGTTTGACCGATTTGTTTTTTAATTACGGCATAAGAATTAACCCAGATTTAGTGGCCGATTTATACAGTTCAGAAATTCCTTTGGCAACAGGAAATATTGGAAACCAGACCCAATTCAACCAATTTTTATGGGAATATTATCCGCTGGTAAATTCCCAAAATAACCATCCAATCAACAACAATATTGAAGCGGTAAACCTAAAATTTGCCAATAGCATTGACCTTCTAAAAAACGACATACAAAAAACGGTATTGCTCCAAAGTTCGCCCTTATCAAAATCTGTTGGTACGCCTGCCATAATTTCCTTGAGAACAATTACCCAAAAACCAAATCAGGCTGATTACAATAAAGGAAATAAGCCAATTTCAGTACTGTTAGAAGGAAAATTTAAATCGGCTTATTTTGAAAGAATAAAACCTTTTAAAATTGCGAATCCGAAAGAAAGCGGAATCGAAAACAAAATGGTGGTCATTGCCGATGGTGATATTATTGCCAACGAACTTTCAAAAGGAAAACCACTGGAATTGGGACTTAACAAATGGACCAATCAGCGTTACGGAAATAAAGAATTTTTGCTGAATACCGTAAATTATCTGTTGGACGATACTGGCTTGATCAATATTCGTTCAAAAACAGTTAAAATAGACTTTTTAAACAAAGAAAAAGCATTTGAGGAATCGGGCAAATGGCAATTGGTAAACCTACTTTTTCCTTTAATAATCCTTACATTATTTGGATTTATCTTCAACTATTTGAGGAAGAAAAAATACCGATAATTACCTAATTTCCGCTTCTTAAAAAATTGTTAAAATTAAACAGTTTCAGTTAATTAGGTCTTATTATATGCTATATTTGAAACTTAACTTAAACTAAAAACTACAATGTTAAAAAATTTATTAATACTGTTTATAGTGTTTGGAGTCACTTCAGCAATAAATGCGCAAATTAGAACACCACAACCAAGTCCAGCTGCAAAAACGGAACAAGTTGTAGGTTTAACCGATGTTACCCTTGAATATTCAAGACCTGCCATGAGAGGAAGAACTATTTTTGGGGATTTGGTTCCTTATGGGGAAGTGTGGAGAACCGGTGCAAATGCTAACACAAAAATTACGTTTAGTGATAATGTTACCATTGACGGAAAAGAATTAAAGAAAGGAACTTATGCTATTTATACCATTCCAAATGAAACTTCCTGGGAGGTAATTTTTTATAGTGATGCCACCAATTCGGGAACTCCAGCAAAATGGGATGAAAGTAAAGTCGCTTTAAAAACAACTGCATCTGTACAACAATTACCAATGAAGATTGAGTCATTTACCATGACATTTGATGATGTGAACAGTGAGTCGGCTGTTTTGGGCATGCTTTGGGAAAACACTTATGTTGGTGTTAAATTTGAAGTACCTACTGATAAGACTACCATGAAAAGCATTGAAATTGCCATGGCAGGACCAACAAAAAATGATTATTTCCAAGCTGCCACTTATTACCATACTGCAAAAAAAGATTTAAAACAGGCCTTAATCTGGATAAAAAAAGCTGTTGAAGGCGATGATCCCGCGTATTGGGTTTTACGCAGAATGAGTCTAATTCAGGCGGATATGGGTGACAAAGCTGGTGCAATTGTGACCGCAAAAAAATCATTGGCTGCTGCTGAAAAAGCCGAAAATGCCGATTATATTAAAATGAATAAAGAATCTATCACCGAATGGACAAAAAAATAAAAATTAAACAGATGAAACGAGCCATAACAAATTTTGATACACAGCAGAATAATTAATGGCGAACAGCAGCTGTACCAATAAAAAAATAAAATATAAACAGATGAAACGAGCCATAACAAATTTTGATTCACAGCAGAATGACTAATGGCGAACAGCAGCTGTACCAACAAAAAAATAAAAACTAAACAGATGAAACGAGCCATAACAAATTTTGATACACAGCAGAATGATTAATGGCGAACAGCAGCTGTAACAACAAAAAAAATAAAAATTAAACAGATGAAACGAGCCATAACAAATTTTGATACACAGCAGAATGATTAATGGCGAACAGCAGCTGTACCAACAAAAAAATAA
>JAQVGD010000181.1 GCA_028696945.1 Lutibacter sp. | reverse complement strand
TTTAGGTTTCAAGTTTCAAGTTTCAGGTTTCAGGTTTCAGGTTTTAGGTTTTAGGTTTTGTTTTAATATTAGGTTTTAAACTGCAAACTAACCTAGTACGAACGTGCCGCAAACCGTCCGCACGAATATTTTATCTATTAACTAACTTAATTTGATTAATTTTACACTTTTCAATATAAAACTAAAAAATGCCTTTATCCAATTTGAATGCCATTTCGCCAATTGATGGCAGATACCGAAACAAAGTTGAACCTTTGGCACTATATTTTTCAGAAGAAGCACTCATTAAATACCGCGTAAAAGTAGAAATTGAATATTTTATTGCTTTATGTGAAATTCCGCTTCCACAATTATCTGATTTTGATACTCAATTTTTCAACAAATTAAGAAGGATTTATAGTGATTTTTCTACGGAAGATGCGCAAAAAATTAAAGACATTGAGAAAATTACCAATCACGATGTGAAAGCCGTGGAGTATTTTATCAAAGAAAAATTTGACGCATTACAGTTACATAAATATAAAGAGTTCATTCATTTCGGATTGACCTCTCAGGATATTAACAACACCGCAATTCCATTATCCATAAAAGACGCTTTTGAAGCTGTCTATTATCCGGATTTGAAATTGCTTTTAGGAAAACTCAACCAATTGGCAAGCGATTGGGCTGAAATACCAATGTTGGCAAGAACGCACGGGCAACCGGCATCGCCAACACGTTTGGGAAAAGAAATCCTCGTTTTTGTGGAACGTATTGAACAGCAATTAAAACAGCTGAAAAACATTCCTTACGCCGCAAAATTTGGCGGCGCGACAGGAAATTATAACGCGCACAAAGTGGCTTTTCCAACGACGGACTGGAAAGCTTTCGGAACTCATTTTGTGGAAAAAGTTTTGGGATTGCACCATTCCTTTCCCACCACACAAATTGAGCATTATGACCATTTGGCGGGGATTTTTGATGCGTTAAAACGTATCAATACCATACTTATAGATTTTGACAGAGATATCTGGACCTATGTTTCCATGGATTATTTCAAACAAAAAATTAAAGAAGGCGAAGTGGGCTCTTCCGCGATGCCGCATAAAGTAAATCCGATTGATTTTGAAAATTCAGAAGGGAATTTAGGCATTGCGAATGCCCTTTTTGAACATTTATCGGCCAAATTGCCTTTATCCAGACTACAACGCGATTTAACCGATTCAACCGTGCTCAGAAACATTGGCGTTCCTTTTGCCCACACAATTATTGCCTTTAATTCAACGTTAAAGGGATTGAACAAATTAATTATCAACAAAGAAAAATTTGCGGAAGATTTAGAAAATAATTGGGCAGTGGTTGCGGAAGCCATCCAAACAATTTTGAGAAGAGAAGCTTATCCGAATCCGTATGAAGCCTTAAAAGAACTGACACGAACCAACGAAAAAATCACCCAAAAATCGATGGCCGATTTTATTAATGGATTGGCGGTTTCAACTGAAATTAAAAGAGAATTAAAAGCCATAACACCAAATAATTACACCGGGATATAATGAAGAAATTTATACTGTTACCCTTATTGCTCATAGTGCTATTTTCTTGTAAAGATAAAAAAGCGACGCAAAATCCAGATATTTTTAAATTGGAATCAGCACCAGATGCCGATCGTTTTAAATCGGGAACCTTTGAAATCGCTGCCGGTAAAGGGTATGAAAAAACGATTGTTATTAGGCAAGATTCTATTCAAATAGAAAAATATGAAGACCGGATAGACACGCTTTCCATTTCCTGGAAAAACAATTTTAATTATACGCTTAAAATGTTACATCCAAAAACAGCCATAGATGAAGATCCCATTCATATAAAAATCACAAGTATCAAAGACAATTCCTATGAATTTGAAGCTGTGATCGGAAATTCCAATTACGTGCAAAAAGGGGAGATTACAAAAAAGCCAAACTAAAAAGTCATGGAAATATTTCTACATGCAGATGCTTGGATTGCACTTTTAACGCTTACTTTTCTAGAAATTGTTTTAGGTATTGACAATATTATTTTTATTTCTATTGCCGCAGGAAAACTTCCTGAGAATAAAATAAAAAAGGCGACCAGAATTGGTTTGGTTTTGGCAATGTTTTTTAGAATTGGACTTTTGTTTGGAATTTCCTTCTTAATTTCTATGAAAAACCCTTTTTACACAATTGACTTGTCTTGGTTAAAATTCGGAGTAACTGGGCAAAGTGTCATTTTAATATTGGGCGGACTCTTTTTATTGTATAAAAGTACCAGCGAAATTCGAGATAAAGTTGAAGGCATCGAACATCATGACCCAAACACCACAAATACAAATAAGATAAAGCACAGAACACTGAAAGGTGTCGTTTTACAAATTGTGATGATTGACATCGTTTTTTCTTTTGATTCCGTTTTAACTGCCGTTGGCATGACCAACGGAATACAGGGAGCCTTGCTTATTATGGTAACCGCAGTCGTAATTTCCATGGTTATTATGATGGTTTTTGCCAATCCTGTAGGCAAATTTGTAAACTCACATCCAACCATTCAAATGCTGGCCTTGTCCTTCTTAATTTTAATAGGCTTTATGTTGATTACAGAAGGCGCGCATTTATCGCACGCAGAAATATTTGGCCAGCAAGTTGGCGCTATCCCAAAAGGATATTTATATTTTGCCATCGCTTTTTCATTGGGTGTTGAAGCGTTAAACATGAGGGTTAGAAAAGGAAGAAACCTTATTCACGTCAGCAATCCAAAGCTTGATGAAGAAAAATTGAAAGAAGAAAACACAACAAATAAAGATTAATTTTTAGTGAATTACGAAATTATATTGATTAATTAGAAACTATGGAAAATAGAAAAACAACAAATATTCTTTTGTTAATAATTGTAATTCCGCTAATTTTTTATTTGCTGAAAATATTGTCATTTATTTTTGTTCCACTTATTGCGTCTATGTTTATCGCATTGTTATTTTTGCCGTTAATGAGATGGTTCAATAAAAGAAGGATTCCAAAATTCATCAGTATTTTTGTGGTCATCCTTATTTTTGCCGCATTGTTTAAAATCGGTGGAGAATTGGTAAAACTGTCCAGCAGAGAAATTTTGGCAACGGACAAGCTCTTTTTAGAAAAAGCTGAAAAGAAAATCGCTGATTTAATTGTTACAACTGAGGATTTTTTTGGTATTGATTACTTTGATGAAAGTGAAAATGTATTTTCAAATCTCCTTCAGAAAGAAACATTTGGAAAAAATTTCGGTTCTATCGCAAACGCAATCAGCAAAACGCTTTCCATGACATTAATGACGGCTTTCTTTGTTGTTTTATGGCTTGCGGAGTCCATCAATTTTGAAAAATTACTCAACAACACCATCCTCAAGCAAAAATATGCATCTGTAAAGACATTCATGAAAATTGAAAAGGATTTGCTCACATTTATAAAAGTAAAAATATTTGTCAGCCTTCTCACAGGAATAGGCATTGGTTTGGCTTGCGTATTTTTTGACATCAATTTTCCAATATTTTGGGGATTGTTTGCTTTTATTATCAATTTTGTGCAAATGGTAGGTTCTTTTGTATGTGTAATTTTATTGGCGTTATTTGCCTTTGTGCAGCTTGATTCCACAAGTATTTTATTCTTTTTTATACTTTCAATAACAGGCGTTCAGGTATTATTTGGCAGTATTTTAGAGCCAATATTTATGGGCAAATCATTCTCTATCAACATTATTACGATTTTAGTGACGTTGATGCTTTGGGGATATATTTGGGGAATCGCAGGATTAATCATGGCGATTCCTTTAACGGTATTTATAAAAATTATTTTGGAAAAATTCCCAAAAACAAAGGTTTTGGCCGGTTTACTTTCTTAATAATACTTGCATTTTATTTCAGAATCATTTTTTTATTAAGATAAATTTAATACCTTAATAGGTAATAAGTTATGGTGTAATTTTATGTCATAAATGTTACAGAACTCTGTAACGTTTATGACCGAGTTACGTTTCAGTCCCAACTACTTTTGCACCGAACAAAAAATAAAAATTATGCAACTAAAAAAAAGTGTGTTCATTGTATTTTTTCTTTTTAACATATTAATTATTAGCGCGCAACAAGAAATAATTTCTCTTGAAGAAGTGATGGTTAGGGTTGAAAAGAACAATTATTCAATTAAGATGTCAGACCAAGATTACAATGCCTCCAAGGCCGATTTCAATCAGACCAACTCCATATTTTTACCGAATATCTCCATTTCCCATACTGCTATGGCAACCACAAATCCGTTAATGGCATTTGGTTCAAAATTAAATCAGGAAATATTGACGCAAGCGGATTTTGACCCTGCCCTTCTAAATGATCCAGGCGAAGTGAGAGATTTCTCCACTAAAATTGAAATTAAGCAACCTATTTTTAATGCGGACGGATTGTTTATGCGGAAAGCCGCAAAATCAAAAATGAATGCTACGGAATTGCAGTCGGAAAGAACAAAAGATTACATAAAATTGGAAGTTGTGAAAGCTTATATGCAATTGCAGATGGCTTATAAAGCTGTGGAAGTTTTGGAAAAGGCCAAAGAAGCTGCGCTTGATAACAAAAAAATAGCGGACAATAGTTTTAAACAAGGCTATATGCAAAAAGCTGATATTTTATCGGTGGAAGTTCATTTGACAGAAGTTGAAAATCAGCTGTTGAGTGCAAAAAGCAGTGTAGAAAATGCCTCAGATAATCTAAAATTTTTAATGGGAGAGCAAAACGAAACGGTTTTAAAACCTTCCTCAGAACTAAAAGCAGAACTGGATTTAGCTGTTTATAGTGAAAGTATTTCCCAAAACAGGGCTGATATTGATGCGATGCAACAAAGTACCGAAGCCTACAACAATATGCATAAAGCTAACAAAATGAGCTATTTGCCAAGCTTAAACGCTTTTGGAAGCTATGAAATATACGATGATCAAATTTTTGGTACCGATGCAAAAGGCTATTTGGTTGGCGCCCAATTGTCGTGGAATGTTTTCGACGGCTATAAACGTATCGGAAAAATTCAAAAAAGTAAGGCGGAACTTGACAAAGCTGAAATTGGTTTGGAACAATATAAAAATCAGAGCAATTTGGATTTTAATATGGCCAAACGTCAGCTAAAAGATGCTGAAAACAAATTGATACTAACAAATTTGGCTTTGGAACAATCAAAAGAAGCTTTAAGAATAAGGACAAACAGGTTTGAACAAGGCCTGGAAAAAACATCTGATTTGCTTATTTCAGAAACACAATATATGCAAAAACAACTTGAATACCTTCAAACTGTTTTTAACTATAATTACACAAAGGCTTACGTAATATTTTTAACAAAATAAGCCGAAAAGGGCCTAAAAACAGCATACAAAACCATTCTTAAAAATTAAAATCAATGAAAAAAATCATAACAATATTCGCAATAGCAGTCATAATTTTAGTGGCAAGTTGCGGCAAAGATAAAGCAGCTTCAAAAGTTACCACACCAGCCATAGCCGTAAAAGTGAGCGAATCATCAGCTGAAGGTGGTACATTTATATCGGCAAGCGGTAAAATTGAAGCGGTACAAAACGCCAACCTAAGCACCCGAATGATGGGTTATGTAACGGATACCTATGTAAATGTTGGAGACAGAGTATCCAAAGGACAACTATTATTGCGTATAAATAGCGCCGATATTTCAGCACAAAGCGCTCAGGTAACCGCCTCAATTACGGAAGCCAAAGCCGCTTTTAAAAATGCCGAAAAAGATTACAATCGTTTTAAGGTGTTATACGAACAAAATAGTGCTTCCCAAAAAGAAATGGATGACATTACTGCCAATTATGAAATGGCAAAAGCACGGTTAGAAGGTGCCAATCAAATGAAAAATCAGGTAAATGCGCAGCTTTCCTATTCAAATATTTCAGCTCCGTTTAGTGGTGTTATCACTGGAAAATATATCAACAAAGGCGATATGGCAAATCCGGGAATGCCCTTAATAAGTATGGAAACTCCTAGTAAATTTCAAGTTATTGCCATGGTACCAGAATCTGAAATTATAAAAATTAAGGATGGAACAACCGCCAATGTTGTAGTAAAATCAACAAATCAAATTTTGAAAGGAACCGTAACAGAAGTGAGTTCTTCCGCAAAAAATACTGGCGGCCAATATTTGGTGAAAGTGATTTTAGACAAAACCGATGAGAAATTACTATCTGG
>JAQVGD010000180.1 GCA_028696945.1 Lutibacter sp. | reverse complement strand
ATCCCAAGTTTCTTTATAATCTTTTAATCCTAAATCAATTAACTTAATTTTCTTCATCTATTGGGATTGTTATTAATAATTAAAGCTGCAATAACTCCCGGTATCCAACCCAAACAAGTTAAAATAAAAACGATTATAAATGAGCCGCAACCTTTGTCGATAACTGCTAAAGGCGGAAAAATAATACACAAAATTACCCTAAAAATGCCCATTTAAGTTGGTTTTTAATCATTAAAACACCTAGCTCACCCAAGTAAACTAAGCTATTACATATTGACAAAATTTATCTTTAAAACACCCATTATGGGCTTCCAAAGGTCTAAAAAATAAATTTGGTTTACAACGTTTATATTTTTGGATAAATTATGTAAAAGAATAAGTGCCAAAAGTTTGGAGTGCCTAAAATGCCTAAAGTTATGTCAACTAAATATAATTGATATGTTTTGATAGTCAGTGACACATTTTATATAATGGGACAAGCCCATTTTACTTCGGAAAAGTTCATTTTTTTAACTTTAAGTACTCCAAACTTTAGGCACTTTAAGTACTGATTTATAAATTAAATGTATTTTTGTTGAAATTCCAATGAAATGTCTATTGCAGTAAAAAACATTACCAAATTATACGGAGAACAAAAAGCATTGAACAATGTCAGTTTTTCCATAGAAAAAGGGGAAATTGTTGGTTTTTTGGGTCCGAATGGCGCTGGAAAATCGACCATGATGAAAATCATTACCGGTTATATAAATGCTTCTGAAGGCGAAGTTTTTGTCAATAATTTTGATATTTCGACCCATAAAATTGAAGCTCAAAAAAATATTGGTTATTTACCAGAAAACAATCCGCTTTATCTGGAAATGTATGTGAGAGAATATTTGCAATTTAATGCTTCTATTTATAAAATTGAGAAGTCGGCTATTGAAAAAATAATTACTAAAGTTGGTTTAACGCTGGAAGCACATAAAAAAATTAACCAACTTTCAAAGGGATATCGCCAACGTGTTGGTTTGGCTGCAGCTTTGTTACACAATCCGGACGTGTTGATTTTGGATGAACCAACCACAGGCTTGGATCCCAACCAACTGGCAGAAATAAGAAGCTTGATTAAGGAAGTGGGAAAAGACAAAACAGTGCTTTTTTCAACCCATATTTTACAGGAAGTTGAGGCTGTTTGCGACCGCGTTATTTTAATTCACAACGGACAAATTATTGCCGATAAAAATTTAAAGGAATTAACAGGAAATCAGGAACAAGTTATTGAGGTTGAATTCGATTATAAAATTGAAAAACAGTTTTTGGAAAATATTCCGCATTTAAAATCTGCCAATAATGTGCACGACACTATTTGGGAACTGACTTTTGACATTTCAAAAGATATGCGTCCAGCTGTTTTCGATTTTGCGCATGACAACGGATTAAAAACTTTGAATTTAACCACTAAAAATAAAAATTTAGAACGTTTGTTTAGGGAATTAACGGCTTGATAGCAACTATTGGAAATAAGTTTTCCTGAAACTTGAAACCAAGAATCAAAAATCAGCAACTAATAATAGCTAATTAAATCTAAATCCCCAATTTTTAAAACCGCGATTAATTGTTGTTCTTTTTCTATTTCTTCATTAGTTTATTTCAATTTTTCATTTAAATTTGTAACCATTGTGTAAGGTTAAACAATTTGGTTATGAATGATTATATGACGCTATCGGAAACTTCTGAATACATTGGTAAAAGCAAAGAAACTTTAAGACGCTGGGATAAAGAAGGTAAACTTTCTGCTGTTCGTGAACCAATTAGTAATTATAGAGTTTATAGAAAATCTGATGTAGATACGTTATTTGCTGGCTTTTTGGATACTGATATTCAAGAAACAGTTTCAAATTATGTTGAACCGCACAATGAGTACAGCGTTTTAGAATTATTTGCGGGTGCTGGCGGTTTAGCGATTGGAATGGAAAAAGCAGGTTTAAAATGTGTTGCCTTAAATGAAATTGACAAATGGGCTTGTCAAACTTTAAGAAATAATCGTCCAAATTGGAATATTTTGGAAGGAGACATAAAATCTTTTGATTTTTCTGAATATCATAATAAAGTTGATGTTGTAACAGGCGGTTTTCCATGTCAAGCATTTAGTTATGCTGGAAAAAAACTTGGTTTAGCAGATGCTCGTGGAACTTTATTTTATGAATTTGCAAGAGCTGTAAAAGAGGTAAATCCACCAATTTGTATTGGTGAAAATGTTCGTGGTTTAATAAGTCACGAAAATGGGAAAACCTTGCAAGGAATGGTTTCGATTTTGGATGAAATAGGTTACAATGTGGTTCCTGTTCAAGTGCTTAAAGCAATAAATTTTAATGTTCCACAGAAAAGAGAACGTTTGATTTTGGTTGGAATCAGAAAAGATATTGATTTGGAATATGAATATCCAAAACCATATAAAAAAGTCTATAATTTAAAAGATGCGCTTAAAAAGGGAGCGTTATATGATTGTAATGTTCCAAAATCTGAAGGCTCAAAATATCCAAAAAGTAAAATAGAGGTTTTAGATTTAGTACCGCAAAAAGGCTATTGGCGTGATTTGCCATTAGAAATTCAAAAGGAATTTATGGGTGGAAGTTTTTATCTTGGTGGCGGAAAAACAGGAATTGCAAGACGAATAGGTTGGGATGAACCTTGTTTAACTTTGACTTGTAGTCCAGCCCAAAAGCAAACGGAAAGATGTCATCCTGATGAAACTAGGCCATTTACGGTTAGAGAATACGCAAGAATTCAAACTTTTCCTGATGCTTGGAAATTTGAAGGTTCAGTTGCTCAACAATACAAACAAATAGGAACTGCATTTCCTGTAAATTTGGGAAAAGAGATTGGTTATTCTATTGTGAATTTTTTGAATAAGTATTATCATTGTACTGAAAGTAAATAAATATGAGCAAACAAGAGCGTGTTGCATTGGCAATCAAAGAAGTAGTTTCAAAAATGATGGACAGAGTTATGGATAATGTAATGATAAAAGATCCTTTTATCAAAGAAAAACATCATTCTGCGAAACCGCTTTATGCTGCATTAGTCCCAGATGAAATATTTAAAGGCTCTCATTTTGAAAGAAGATTTGTAACTCCTTTTGGTAGAGTTTGGGAGCGTTTAGCTCAAGTTGTATCAATTGAAGCGCATGGGAATTGTTCAATGGGACATAGTGTAAGTGGAATTGTTGGAAGCGAAAGTTTGAGAAGAATTCAAGAAGTTTTAAACAAACTCGAACACAATAAAAAAGGAGAATTAAAAGTAAAACCCAACTGGGAATCAGAACTAAAATATATCAAAGAAGGCGGTGGAGAACCAATTCCAGTTAGTGTAACTTGTGATATTTTTATTGATAACAAAACTACCAAAACCAAATATGCCTTTGAATTAAAAGGGCCATTACCAAATAGCGACCAAACAAAAGTAAGCAAAGAAAAAATGTTTAAACTTTTGGCAATGAACCCAAAACAGGTTGATTTTGCTTATTATGCTTTGCCTTATAATCCATATGGAAAAAAGTCTGACTACAAATGGGCATTTCCTTTGAGATGGTTTGATATGCAGAATGATAGTTCTGTTTTAATTGGAGATGAATTTTGGGAATTAATAGGTGGAAAAGGGACATATAATAATTTTATCAAAGAAGTAAACCTCTTAGGTAAAGAATACAGAGAACGTATTTATAGGGAATTTTTAGAGATGGAACCGCCTCATAATTTTGAAGAAGTTGTACTTAAATAAGCCTAAAATGAACAGCAATAATAAATTTACTTTTATAGATCTTTTTTCAGGCATTGGTGGCTTTAGAATGGCTCTTAATAGCATTGGAGGAGAATGCTTGAACTTTAGCGAAATAAATAATGACGCAATAAATACCTATTGCACCAATTTTAACGAAGGTTTAGATTGTAATTTAGGTGATATTACAAAAATAAAAGATTTGCCAACGCACGATTTATTAACTGGAGGCGTACCTTGTCAAAGTTGGTCGATTGCCGGAAGAAATTTAGGTTTTGACGATGATAGAGGACAATTGTGGAATGACACAATTTATTTATTGAACAAGTCAAAACCTAAAGCATTTGTTTTTGAAAACGTAAAAGGACTGGTTGACCCAAGAAATAAAGAAGCATTAACTTATATTTTACAAAGAATAAAAGATGCAGGATATTTTGCAAATTATTATGTAATAAATTCTTTTGATTATGGAGTTCCACAAAATAGATTAAGGATTTATATAATTGGTTTTAGGGACGAAAAATATTCATTAAAATTCAGATTGCCAAAGCCAATTCAAAATAAAATAAGATTAGGGAATATTCTAACCGATTTTGTTGCAAGTCCAATAAAAATAGTTAAAAATCCTGAAAAAGATTTGTTTGGAGAGGTTGTAAAACCAAGAAATATGAGTTTGTCAAACAGCAATGGTTTTAACGACTATTTCTTATTCAATGATTTGAGAAATGGTCATTCAACGATTCATTCTTGGGATATTTTAGAAACAACCGAAAGGCAAAAAGAAATTTGTTATTTATTGTTGAAAAATAGACGAAAAAGTGCGTATGGAAATTTAGATGGTAATCCATTGTCTTACAAACATTTTAGAGATTTAGATCAATCCATTGACAAAGAAGAGTTGGACGAATTAGTCTCACTTGAAATCTTTAAAAAAGAAGGGTACTCATTCCTTATAAATGAATATCAAGAAAATGATATTTCTGAAGTGGAAAAATCTGTTTTAAAATGTAACATGAACAATATTTTGTCGGTTGAATATTTAAAAATAAACAGAAATTTGAAATTGAAAAAAATTTCTATTTCAAAAATTTTGAAAACTTTACAAGAAAAAAATATAATTGTTTCCAAAGAAATTAGATACGATTTTAAAAACACAAAAATAAGTACTGGATTATTTGGCGTTAATAGAATATTCTTGCCAACATCAAACATTTTTCCAACATTGGTTGCTAGTGACACCAATGATTATATTACAACTAAAGAAATAAACGCAAAAAACGAAACCGAATACAGAGAAAAGTTTTTAGAAGAAATATATAAAACACAAGAATTTAGAAGAATAACTAAAAAAGAAGCTTGTTTAATGCAAGGTTTTCCAGAAGATTATTTATTACCCGAAAACCGTCCTAGATGGATGAAGTTAATAGGCAATAGCGTTTCTGTTCCAGTAATAGAAATGTTAGGAAAAGCAATAATAGAAACAGGTGTTTTTAAAGTTGAAGAAAGATTAGTATCAAAAACCACTCAGATTTCCAACTTGAAAACCTTTAATTCCTCCCAAAATTTGCTCGTGAAAAGTTCCGATTGAATTGTTTTAACGTTTTTGTTTAGTTGTTTACAAGCTTGTTTTTTAATTAAAATCCAAAACCAACGAATAGTAAAAATTAATTGAGTTTAAAATGAATTTCTTCATTTTTCAGGACTTTTAAAAACGAATTGTCAACTTTAACTTTAACGGATCTACTGTGTAAATTTAAGCTAACATTTTCAGCCAAATCATAAACTACGAAATCTAAAGGAACAGTTCCTTCATTTTCTTTGAGAATTTTATGAATCTCCTCAATTTTATTTTTATCAATTTTATTAATATCTAACTGAATGGTTATTTTTTTAGTTTGTTTTTCAAGGACATCCTGAAGAATTTGAATGTCCGTAAAATTAATTCTTGGTTCAGTAAGTTTGCCGTCTTTATTTCGCCAACCAGGAGTAACTGAAACCCTGATTTGACGAAACGCATCTTCAAACAAATATGGCTTAAACTTTAAATAATCATCTTTAAAAATCCTAAATTCGTGACTGTCGCTGTAATCGACCACCGTAAATGAACCCCATTCGTTTCCGTTTTGGGAAGTTTTATGCTGTACATCTGTTAAAATTCCTGAAAAAGTCATGGTTGAACCCACATATTTATTGAGGTCATCTTTAAAAACACCTACAGAAGCATTGCTAAAAAATTCGATTTCATTTTTAAATTCATCAAGAGGATGACCGGAAATATAAATGCCGACCATTTCTTTTTCTCTCGATAATTTATACATCATTCCCCATTTTTGAGCCTGTGGAATTTCAGGTTCAGGAAATTGAATTTCTGAAGCTTCTCCAAAAAGCGAAACTTGGGCGGAGTTTTTATTTTCCTGAAATTTACTTCCGTAACGAATAGCCCTTTCAATAAAAGACACTCCCTTTTCATCTAAT
>JAQVGD010000179.1 GCA_028696945.1 Lutibacter sp. | reverse complement strand
TCTCATCTGGAAATTTCGCCTGAAAATCAAAAATTGTCATGCTTTTAAACTTTTGCTCCATAATATAAAATTTGATTCCCCAATATTACTACTTTTTTTACTATTCTACAAATGCCTAATTCAATTAAGTAAAAACTTTGAGAAGAATTTTGGATATTTAATCGCAGGTATTAGTGCAACTTATAACCTTAAAAGTACAATATCTTTTAAGAATGAAATATTTGAAAATACTAATGATCCATATATTTCAAATTTAACAACTTCATTTGGCTATGGAAGAGAATTTAAACTTTACGATGACTTTTTTTTAGATATTAATTTTAAGCTTAAACGTTTTGGGTGGTATTATTATTCAACAATCAACGACCATGCTTACATTTCATGTTATAAGGCAGTTGTGATTACTCCTTTTTGTTTAAATTTTAATATTATTTATAAACTATAAAGCCCAGCTGGTAACAGCACCTATATGTAATGCGGTAATCGTGGAAACGTGGAAGTGCATTACTCCCACTAAAACCCGCCAAACCGATTTAGATTTGTGAAAAAAGAATTATCTTTACGATTGAAATTTAACTAAATAAAAAATTAGATACGGCTTGGCTCATTACGAGTATGACAGGGGCAGTACTCTCTCTCTGCCGCACTCCACATAGCTGCAACCGTTACCACCAAGTTATAAAACACTACTTCGAAAATAAATTTGTTTCCTAATCAGGAAACATATATCTTTGTAAAAAAAGAAATGAATGGAAGAAAGATTTAGCGTCGAGTTTTTGGACGAAGCTGTCGAGTTCCTTGAAGGTCTTGAAAAGAAAGCACGAGACAAGGTTCTTTACAACATTTACAAAGCACGGACAACCCAAGATCCAGAATTGTTTAAAAAGCTATCTGATGATATTTGGGAATTTAGAACTTTATTTAGTAGAACGCATTTTCGACTTTTTGCTTTTTGGGACAAAACAGAGACAGTAGAAAAACTTGTTATTTCAACACATGGAATAATAAAAAAGACTATGAAAACGCCTTCAAAAGAGATTAAGAAAGCCATTCAGATCAAAGAAAAGTACTTTAACTTAAAAAACAGGGAGCAATGAAAAATAAAGAAATGAAAACAACATCATTAGAAGAGTTAACCGACAGATTTATTGGAAAAAAAGGAACTCCAGAGCGTGATGCTTTCGAATATGAATTGACCCTTGATTTGCTGGGAGAAGCAATTAAAAATGCCAGAAAAGAAAGACATCTTACTCAAGAGCAACTTGGAGAATTAGTTGGGGTTAAAAAGTCTCAAATTTCCAAACTTGAAAACAGCTTGATAGATGCTAGATTTGAAACAATCCTCAAGGTGTTTCGTGCTTTGAATGCAAAAATAAATTTTAATGTGGAACTACTAAACCAAAACGTAAAACTCGCCTGACGAAGTAGAGCCGAAAGAATAACCAGGTGGTAACAACACCTATATTTCATGCGGGGTTTGGGTGCGAACCTGGAAGGGAACCGCAGTTTCGAAAATTTATAGTAAATTTGAAAAATTTTAGTAACCAAGCCCGCACAAAACATAGCTGTAGGCGTTAGGGCACATTAAAAAAGACACGAAATGAATGATATTTTAACAATTAAAGAGCATGATAAAAGAGAAGAATATCATTCTGATTTTGATAGGATTGCAAAAGTATTGTTAAATCAAACCGAACTGATTACTAAAGAAAACTCATATCGAATTAGAGAAATAGAGTTTTACTATTATTCCGTTATTCATACAGACTTCTATTGTCATAAAAACGAAAGACAGTTAACAAATCAAAAGTTATATTTTCATCGTTTTAAGGACTCCGAAAAATATGAGAGACTTAAACAAAAAGGTATTGACATTACGGTTGGTAACGGTAAATCAATTTTTGGTGGAATACTTATTCGGGCAATAGAAAATGTAAAAACAAATGAAATTATTAAAGGAATTGGCAATTTGACAAATCAGATTATAACTGATATAAATGGAACCATCTCAATTCTTGAACTTTATAAATCAGATAAAAGCATTTTTGATTCATCTGGACTTATATTCTTGAAAACTGGTCGAAGTAATGGTTTGAAAATTTATAAAAAGCTTCGACAAGGACTTAATTTAAAAGAGGAGGACACAGACAAATTTTATTTCGATTCAAAATACAATTATTTTACATACCCTGAAATTGAACTTTTAAAATGATAGCAGATAAAGACACTGATTTTATTTATCTCTCTGATTTATTGCGAACAAAAAATGACTTTGCAGTAAATTGTTCCTGTATATGTGATATTCTTAACAAACACAGCATTAAGTATGACTTTCTAAAAGGTACACAGGATATTTGGGCAAGAGATTATATGCCAATTCAGGTTTCAGAAAAAAAATTCGTTGAATTTCGCTATGATCCCGACTATCTTCAAGGAATTGAAAAAGATCAAAGAAATTTAAAAACATATCCAGACATTGTTTGTCAAAAACATAATATAAAAACGATAAAGTCAGGACTGATTGTTGACGGTGGTAACGTTGTAAAATCGCATAATACGGCAATCATGACGGACAAAGTTTTTACCGAAAACAGGTACAATTTCACGAAAGATGAAGTACAAAAGAAACTTATAGAAATATTAGAACTTGAAAAACTAGTAATCGTTCCATGGTTCGATAAAGATGAGGAAGATTTCTGTGGGCATACTGATGGATACGTAAGATTTATTGATGATAAAACTGTTTTGGTCAATCACATTTATCAAAACAAATCAAGTTTGATTAATCCTCTAAAAAAAGCAGGACTAAAAGTAGAAAAACTTAATTTCAATGTAAAAAAAGAAAATGAGAACAATTGGGCATACTTGAATTTTTTGCAAACAAAAGACATTATTCTAATTCCAAAGTTAGATGCTGAAGAAGACGAACAAGCATTAAGTCAATTGTCTGAATATTTTAGTGATTATGCGTCTAATAACAGAATAATTTTTATTCCGAACATGCTCCCAATTATCAAAGAAGGAGGAGCTCTGAATTGTATTTCTTGGACAGTTAAAACCTAATCTTATGAATGATAAATTATTTAAGTTGGAAAGAGAAATGTTCTTGATGATTTATGGAGAAGAAGAACTTGCGCGACTTGATAATATGATGCCGACCTGCAAGAAAATTGATATTTTCAGAAAAGATGTAATAAAAGATGGCGAAAAAAGATTCTCCAATCCAATAAATGCAAAAGATGTTGAAGACTATGTTACTGGTATAATTGATTTCAATGTTACAGAATCACAATGGTCGTTAATTCATAAATATTTTGGCGAATATTGGAATGATAAACTAGGAATTGGAGGAGATATTTTTTCAAATGAAATTTCTGAATACATATACAATCAGATTTCCAATCAAAAAGTTCTTATAAATGAAAAAAATGTGAATACTATAGTCGATTTAATGCTTGAAAAAATCGAAAAAGACGGAGGATTTTTAGAATAATAATACTTAAACAACAGCAAAAAACAACAAATAACTAAAAGTAAACAGTTTATTATGGAAAGAATTATTGAATATTCTGAAATTGATAGTATTGAATGTTCTTATGAAGGTGATACTAGTATTGCAATTGAATATAGCTCTCAAAATAACGAATATCACTTAATTTATAAAAAATTGCATTACGAAATTACAAAAAATGAAGTTGATGAATTATTAAAGACTTTGCAAAATTTAAAAATTGATAAATTACCGGAATTGGGAATGGGATTAGACGGCAAAACTTATATTTTAAAATTGCTTAGCGGCTGGAATTCTGTAAAATTTGAGTGGTGGTCTGACACTTGTGGTAGTCATTGGCAGGACTTGTTTACATTTCGAGAAAAAATAAAAAAGCTGAAAGAAAAACATACTAAACGTTGAAAGAATAACGTGCCCTAACAGCACCTATGTGTAATGCGGCGAGCGTGGGAACTTGGAAGTGCATTACTCCTACTAAAACCCGCCAAACCGATTTAGATTTGTGAAAAAAGAATTATCTTTACGATTGAAAATTTAAATAAATAAAAAATTACGCAACGGCTTGGCTCATTACGAGTATTACAGGGACATTACTTTCTCTCTGCCGCACTCCACATAGCTGCAAAAATAATTCTGAC
Source organism: Lutibacter sp. (assembly GCA_028696945.1). Taxonomy (GTDB): domain Bacteria; phylum Bacteroidota; class Bacteroidia; order Flavobacteriales; family Flavobacteriaceae; genus Lutibacter. The sequence continues at coordinate 2,292 of JAQVGD010000179.1, read as the reverse complement.
TAATTTGTTGAAAATAAAACAACGACACGCTAACAAAGGCTAAAATCAAGCGGGCAGAAAGTGGTAATTTGAAGAGCATAGCAACTAATAAACCTTATCGCAGGTTGACAGTGAAGTGTTCCAAAATGCCCGCCAGCTTTTAGCCTCAGCCGTTAGCAAACAGTTGTAAAGCTACGCAAACAAATCAAAGTGAAAATTTGCTTCTTAACAGGGAAATTAGTGTGAAAGCACATATTTAAAAGGTGAAAATAAAAAGTTCTTTTACTACGTTATCCGAAAGTTGATAAGTAAACCCATTTTAAAACACACATTAGATTAAATTTGTCTCTATGAAAAAAATTATTTTATTTAGTTCACTTGTAACGCTCTTACTCAGTGTTAGTTGTAAAAAAGAGGAAATCAATACTGAAGATATCAAAACTGGTAAGTTTGTTTATTTTGAACAAGAAATCAGTAATGTTGGAGGAATTTCAGGTGACGGCAGAGCTGTTTTTATAGATGCTGAGGATAATCATTATTATTTTAGAAAAAACTCAGTCCCATTAAAATTCCGTAAACCTAATGACACAATAAATGTTGAAATTGCTTATGAAGTAGAAGACTTAATAATTCAAGCCATTTATTTACAAGCCTATGAAATTAAATATATTAAGAAACTGTGACCAAGGAAAAATGATTAGAACAACCGTTTGCTAACAACACCTATATTTCATGCGGGGCTTAGGTGCGTAACTGGAAGTGAATCGCAGTTTCGAAAATTTATAGTAAATTTGAAAAATATTAGTAACCAACGCCCGCACAAAACATAGCTGTAGGCGTTAGCAAACAGTTGTAAAGCTACGCAAACAAATCAAAGTGAAAATTTGCTTCTTAACAGGGAAATTAGTGTGAAAGCACATATTTAAAAGGTGAAAATAAAAAGTTCTTTTACTACGTTATCCGAAAGTTGATAAGTAAACCCATTTTAAAACACACATTAGATTAAATTTGTCTCTATGAAAAAAATTATTTTATTTAGTTCACTTGTAACGCTCTTACTCAGTGTTAGTTGTAAAAAAGAGGAAATCAATACTGAAGATATCAAAACTGGTAAGTTTGTTTATTTTGAACAAGAAATCAGTAATGTTGGAGGAATTTCAGGTGACGGCAGAGCTGTTTTTATAGATGCTGAGGATAATCATTATTATTTTAGAAAAAACTCAGTCCCATTAAAATTCCGTAAACCTAATGACACAATAAATGTTGAAATTGCTTATGAAGTAGAAGACTTAATAATTCAAGCCATTTATTTACAAGCCTATGAAATTAAATATATTAAGAAACTGTGACCAAGGAAAAATGATTAGAACAACCGTTTGCTAACAACACCTATATTTCATGCGGGGCTTGGGTGGGTAACCGGACGAGAATCGCAGTTTCGAAAATTAATTATAAATTTGAAAAATTTTAGTAACCAAGCCCGCACAAAACATAGCTGTAGGCGTTAGCAAACATAAAAAACCAAGCTTCGATATATGAGAAAGGAAATAATTAAAATTGAAAATGAGACAAAAATTTACTTTGTTAACAAAGATGACATTATGTCAATATCTGTCGATTCAAATTTAGTTGGATTTTTCTTGGAAAATGGTGATGCTATTTATAAAACCGCATCATTGCAAGTTGCCTTAGAATTATTGCCAGAATTTGTGCAAATAAACAGAAACTGTGCGATAAATGTTAATAAAATAAAAGAGCTAAGTAAAAAGACAAGAACGATAAAGTTGAATAACGACACAACATATAAGGTTTCAGCACGTCAAATGCCCAAATTGCGTCTAATATAGAATATTCGACGTTCATGTTTAATTTTATTACGTTTAAGGAGTTTTATTCACGTTTGGAATATTAGACGATGAGTATTTAAAATCAGTGATATTATAGTGTTATCTTTGCAGTAATAATAGGTGAGGTTTATTGATTCTAGATATAACTTAAATCTCCTTTTTGTTAATCTTTAAAGTGGTAAACAAACTGACCACATCAACAGTTTGCAAAAAAAAGAAAAATGTAATTATTTAGGTGCTAAGATATGAACAAATAATTATTAATAAAAACTTTTCACATTATTTTTTTGAATTAATATTTTTCTGACCTTGCAAAAAAATAGTTAAGGATTGGAACTGCTGTTTATTTCAATTGAAAAGTATACCAGTATTTTAATTCAAAAGTATACCAAATTAATTTGTTTTACAACTCCTTCAAAATCTTTTTTGGGGTACCCCAAAAAAGATTTTGAAGGAGTTTTGATTT
>JAQVGD010000024.1 GCA_028696945.1 Lutibacter sp. | reverse complement strand
CTTGAGCATCATAGAAATCCATCTAATAAAGATAGTGATGATAATATTATTTTGGAATAAGAATTTCATTCTTCATAGAAACCTATGGACTTGCAGTCCATAGTGGTTTAGTTTTTTGTTGGTACAGATGCTGTTCGCCATTAATCATTCCTCTGTGTATCAAAATTTGTTATGGCTCGTTTCATCTGTTTAATTTTTATTTTTTTGTTGGTACAGATGCTGTTCGCCATTAATCATTCCTCTGTGTATCAAAATTTGTTATGGCTCGTTTCATCTGTTAATTTTTATTTTTTTGTTGGTACAGATGCTGTTCGTCATTAATCATTCTGCTGTGTATCAAAATTTGATAGGCTCGTTTCATAATATTGATTTTGACTGGCAGCGAATTATTGGTAATTACATCGTCGATTTTTATATAAAAACTTTGGGTTTAATTATTGAAATTGATGGAAATAGTCACGATAATAAGGTTGAATATGATGTAAAATGACAATTATATTTAGAAAATCTTGGATTAAAAATGTATCGTATAACGGTTTAGGCTAGGAAAAGTTGCGGGTTTGGAACCGTAATTTTTCGATGTTTAGAATTCGTATTTTTATATTTAAGAACCATTCTGCTTAACAAATTAAGCAATTTTTTTTAGCCATTGTTGTGCGTAGGCTTACTCTTTTGTTTAATTAAATCAATTGGATTAATGACTGGAAGAAAATATTTATCTTTAAAGATTGTTGGGCTTATTTCAGTTGCTAATAAGGCTCTAGAGTGAGAATAAGCTAAACTATATAACTGAATTAAAAAGCCATCTGGAATGTCAAAGTAATCTTTTCCCTTATTATATACATTTTTTAATCCTTGAACGTGGTAAATTGTGCGTCCAGAATGTTCTATCAAGGTTCTATTATTGCCTTTTTCAGTTAGTGCTGTTCCTATATCAATTGTAATAGTAGATTTCTCTTTGTCAATATTTAACATTGTAGTCATATTAACAGCTAACAAATTTGTTGAATTGAATAATTTTTCAACTGATTTCTCATCTAAATCTTCAAATGAAAATTTTGATGTATGAATTTTAATTATTCTATATCCTATTTCAATTTTTTCTTTTTGCTTTGCCATTTTTACTTAAAGTGCTAATTGAAATTTGTTTTCACTAATTGAATTAAGTGGAATTACTTTTGTATTTGAATCTTTAACGCAAATTGAAGAAAATTCATTATTGTCATAATTCAAGAATATTTTATTTGCATTTGAAATTTTCATTTCTTTATCTAAATATTCTTGTTTATTCTTAAATTCAAAGACTGGAAATTTATCAACTTTTAAAGCAATTTCAATAATTTTCTCTAAACTAAAATTGATTTCTCCGTCATTAAGAATTTGGGAAACTCTTCCTTTGCTAATCCCAAGATGTTCTGCTAATTTTGTTCTATTCAAATTGTTGTCTTCCATATAATTAACAATTGAATCATAAAGAAAGCCATTTATTCCTTCTACCCAATAAGAAGGTTGGTTTAGAATTTTTTCACGAATATTATTATTTGTGTTCATCTTGATATTCTTTTATAATCTTTAATATTTTTTTTATGTCTTTATTTTGATTGTCCTTTAAACCACCAGAAACAATTATTCTGCCAGTATTCTCTTCGTGGAAGAGATAAATTCTAATTAATCCAGATTTTGCTTCATAAACTTTATATTTTAATTTATGTCCTTCAATTAACCTAAATTTAGTTTTCGGACGTCTATTTAAATTTGCTGTGTCTTCAATAATTCTAATAGCTCCAGCCAAATTGCCTAATAGATTTCCATCTTTTTCAATTTCACTAAAAAACGATTTAAATAAACTTTCATCATTCTTACATAATTCAAACACATCAATTTTTGTAGTGTTCGGTATATATTGGGACAAAGTTAGAGAATATTTTTTCAAAATGTTTAGTTATAGCTAAATTTTTCTTTTTATTATATTTAAGTAGTCGAATTTATAATTTTTTTAACAATTACAATTCATATTCTTAAATTTTCATTTTTGCAGCTTACGTACAACAGATATTGACGTAAAGATGAATTTAGGAAACGCAATGCGTTTGCTGGAAGCATTTATTGTTAAAGAATATGGTGAAAAAAACCTTAATCTGCAACCAACCCTCCATTGAAGGGAAGTTTAGCTTTCGATTTTTAAGACATTACCATTAAATTGCAACCCCGAATATCCGAATTGTCAAACCTTCCCAAAACCTCAAATGTTCCGTTGGCGTAGGTTTTTCCTAAATCTTGGGTGGCAATAAATGAACAGGAATTGATATTTGCCAAATCTATAACATTAATTCCTCCCGATTTTCCTTTGGGTAAAATACTAAGTGCATCCTCGGTATCACGCGTTAAAATTTTCATCCACGGCGGACATTCAAAAATGCCATTTCCTTTTGAGTAGGCCTGGCTTAATAATTCGGTCATTCCATATTCCGAATGAATGTTTTCAACCCCAAAACCTTCACGCAAAATTTGGTGCAATGCTTCCCGAATCAGCTCTTTTCTTCTACCTTTCATGCCGCCAGTTTCCATAATAATGGTGTTTTTTAATTTGAATTTATGTTTTTCAACCAAATCCAACAAAGCAAAAGAAACGCCAATTAAAAGCACTTTTTCATTATTTTTGTCCAATTCAGTTAAATTTTGGACCAATTCTTCTAAATTATTCAAATAAAACCCGCTTTTCTTGTTTTTTGACTTTTGGATGAAATTATTTACCATATAAATTAAAGACGAACCTTCACGCTCCAAATAAGAAGGCAACAGTGCCAAAATAGTAAACTTTTCAATAGCTCCGTAAAAATGTTCAAATCCTTTGGTAAAGCTTTCATCATAAATAGATAAATCGGTAATATAATGCTTACTTTGTTCATTACCAGTAGTTCCGCTGCTTAAAAACATGTGTTGAATGGCTGCATTTGAAGACACAACTTTGTGCGATTTAAAAAACTGTATGGGCAAAAAAGGAATTTCCTCAATTTTTTTAACCTTATGAATATCAATACGTAAATGGCTTAAAAACGCTTTGTAAACCATATTGTTTTTGGCCTGAAATTGAAATATCTCAAGCGCCATTTTTTCAAATTCACTGCTATGATGAAGTTTAAAAACGTTAAATTTTTTCATAAAAATTGGAAAACTCCACAAAAGTAATGTAAATTTACGCAACCTATTATCTTTTTAGGTATCTAATTAACAATTAAAATGCTCGTATTTGGGTTTAGATGAACTCATAAAACAGTGTGCTAATAACGATCGAAGGGCACAGAAAGAAATTTATCAGCTTTTTGCAGGTAAGTTGTTTTCTATATGCCTCAAATACTCTAGAAACAAACAAGAGGCTCAAGATAATTTTCAAGATGGCTTTATAGTCATTTTTGATAAAATTGGGCAGTTTAATTTTAAAGGATCGTTTGAGGGCTGGTTAAAACGGGTAATGGTTAACACAGTTTTGTTAAAGTACAGAAAGAAAAATGTGTTAAATATTGTGACGGAAGATATTCCTGATGAGGTGATTGTTGACGTTGATGATGATGAAATTTCTTTAGATTTTTTATTAAATCTAATAAATGAATTACCAGACAGGTATAGAATGGTTTTTAACCTTTATGCTTTAGACGGTTATTCCCATAAAGAAATTTCAGATATGTTGCTAATTGCAGAAGGCACCTCAAAATCAAATTTAGCCCGAGCAAGAGCCATTTTAAAACATAAAATTGAAGTACATCAAAAAGCACAACAGTCTATTTAAGTTAAAAGATAATAGTGAGAGATTTTAAGAACATTGATAGATTATTCCAAGAGAATTTAAAAGATTTTGAGGTATCCCCACCAAATGAGTCATGGGATGCTATTGAAAATCGGTTAATTCCGAGAACAAAAAAAAGGGAGCTTCCCTTTTGGCTTAAAATTTCCAGTATTGCCGCATTATTTGTGTTATTTTTTAGTGTAGGTACTATATATTTTCTTCCAAAAAATGAATTTTCTAAAAATTTTCTTCATAAACAAATTGACAGAAAAGAAATTTCAGACCAAAAAGATACCACCATAACTACAGAATCGGTTGCAGAAAAAATAAAATCTATACAAAAAGCGGTAACAGCTTTGAGCCAAGAATTAGCAGCTATAGAAAATAGCACCAAATTTGCCACAAAAGGACAGAAAAATATTACAGAAGATACGGTTTTGTCACAAAAATCATTAAATAGTTTTTCATTAACAGACGCAAAAAAATTACCGATTTCGAATTTTACAAATAAAGAAATTCCAAAAAAAGAAATAAAAGAAATAACAGAAAGTAAATTTAGCGTTGCCACAATTTTCGCACCTATTTATTTTAATTCTTTTGGTGATGGCTCGGGAGTTGACGCACAGTTTAAAGACAATCCGTCTTACGGAAATACCTCTTAATCTTATGGCGTAAAAGTAGCTTATCAGCTAACAAATAAATTCAGCTTGCAATCGGGCGTTAACTTGGTAAGTTTGGGTTTAACAACAAATAACGTATATGTTACCCCTGGCGTTGCCGTAGTCGGATTTTCAAATTTATCGGCAACCCCTCCTTTAGCCAAAAGTGCAGATAATTCAACAACTCAAGAAAATGCACTAAAATCTAGCAACAATGCTTCAAGCATTAACCAAGTTTTTGGCTATGTTGAAATTCCTGTTGAAGTAAAGTACAATGTGGCTGAAGGAAAATTCGGCGTTAATTTAGTAGGCGGATTTAGTACGCTCCTTTTAAATAAGGATGAAGTTTTTGTTGAAACCAATAGTTTTACACAAAGTTTAGGCTCGTCAAACAATTTAAGATCCATAAATTTTAGTGGTAATATTGGATTGGATGTAGATTATTCCATCTACAAAAATTTATTTATCAACGTTTCCCCAATGTTCAAAGTGCAAACAAATACCTTTTCAAAAAACTCCGGAAGTATTCAACCTTATTATTTGGGAGTTTATACAGGTTTAAATTATAAGTTTTAGTTGGTTTATTATTTGGCTGGTTACCAAATATTGAATGAAGAAAGCCGTTTCAAATTAGAAACGGCTTTTCCTTTTTTAATCACTTTAAGCATATTCATTCAAACAATATTTAGAACCTGCCTGCCTTTCTGGGCGTTACCCCGTCGAAAAGGCGGGGTCGCGCCTTCACTACTCGCTTTTTTTTTGTGAAAAACAAAAAAAAGAGCTCAAACATGCCGTTCAGTCCCTAACGCATTGAACTCATCATAAAAAAGCTACTTGCATCTGGCAGGTAAATCCTGAATAATTTAGAATATTTAAAAAAATCGGAGGTATTATTCGTATTTTTGTAAAATATTAAATTAAAAAAGAAATCTTCTTATGGAAATTACAGCAATAGAAAAAACAATTCAAAAAACTTTAGATAAACTAGGCGTTAAAGCGTTAAATAACGGAACTTCAACAGGCTCAAATTTCTTCGGAAATGGGGAAATTATGGAATCCTATTCTCCTGTAAACGGTAAACTTATTGGAAAAGTTACCACAACCACAAAAGATGATTTTGAAAAAGTTATGGAAGTCGCGCAAGCAGCTTTTACAAGTTGGAGAATTAAGCCAGCACCGCAACGTGGAGAAATTGTACGTCAATTTGGTGAAAAACTGCGTGAGCTAAAACAACCTTTAGGCGAATTGGTTTCTTATGAAATGGGAAAATCACTGCAAGAAGGTTTGGGGGAAGTTCAGGAAATGATTGATATATGCGACTTTGCTGTTGGATTGTCAAGACAATTACACGGTTTTACTATGCATTCTGAACGTCCTGGACACAGAATGTACGATCAATACCATCCTTTAGGCATTGTGGGCATAATTTCTGCGTTTAATTTTCCAGTGGCTGTTTGGTCTTGGAATACTGCACTTGCTTGGGTTTCTGGTGATGTTTGCGTTTGGAAAGCCTCAGAAAAAGCACCATTATGCAGCATTGCCTGCCAAAATATTATAGCTGATGTTTTAAAAGAAAATAAACTTCCAGAGGGTATTTCTTGTATTATAAATGGAAATTACAAAGTAGGCGAATATATGACTGCCGACAAGCGCATGGGCTTAATTTCAGCGACAGGCTCTATAAAAATGGGCAAAATTGTTGCCAAAACTGTTGCGGAACGTTTGGGAAGATCTTTGTTGGAATTGGGTGGTAACAATGCCATTATCATTACGCCAAGTGCCGACATAAAAATGACGATTATTGGTGCCGTATTTGGTGCTGTTGGCACTGCCGGACAACGTTGCACGTCCACTCGCAGGTTAATTATCCACGAGTCTATATATGAGCAGGTTAAAAATGCTTTGGTTAAAGCTTATAAACAATTGCGCATTGGAAATCCATTAGATGAAAACAACCACGTTGGACCATTAATTGACAAAGATGCGGTTAAAATGTATGAAAATGCTTTGATGAAAGCAGTAAAAGAAGGCGGAAAAATTTTGGTTGAAGGTGGCATTTTAAGTGGAAAAGGCTATGAAAGCGGTTGTTACGTAAAACCTGCAATTGTTGAAGCCGAAAATCATTTTGAAATTGTACAACACGAAACATTTGCGCCAATTTTATACCTGATAAAATATTCAGGCGAACTTAAAAATGCTATCGCATTGCAAAATGGCGTTGTGCAAGGACTTTCCTCTGCAATAATGACTAACAATTTGCGCGAATCCGAATTGTTTTTATCTGTTCAGGGTTCCGATTGTGGTATCGCAAACGTAAATATTGGTACTTCTGGTGCTGAAATTGGCGGTGCATTTGGTGGTGAAAAAGAAACTGGCGGCGGACGTGAATCAGGTTCCGATGCTTGGAAAGTTTATATGAGACGCCAAACAAATACCATAAATTATACCGCTGAATTGCCTTTGGCACAAGGCATAAAATTTGATTTAGAGTAGGATTAGATTACTAAAACTATCTGAAAACAAAAAGTTCTTAAAGTCAAACTTGATTTGGTTTTTAAGAACTTTTTGTTTAATATCCCATCTCACTGAAATAAATATTCATTTTAGAATAAAAAACAATGTGCGCACTTATCAAATCATAGTTTATACCAATTGCTCTTTAGGGATTGGGAAAACTGATTTCCAACATGAGCAACTTTTTGGAGTTGACTCAATTAACAACCTTAAAATTCAAAAAGTTTTAACTATATCCAACAGGATATCATAATATTATAATATATTTGTATTCTAATATAGATAGGCCGTTATGTCAGAAATTAATTACATAAAAACCAGTGAAATACTCAAAGCGCTTTCAAATCCAATAAGACTTCAAATGGTTGATTTTTTATTAGATGATGAATGTTGCGTGACTGATGTGGTAAATGAGCTTGGTATTTCACAATCTGCATCTTCTCAACACTTATTAATATTAAAAAACAGCGGAATTGTATATCCTGAAAAACATGGCACAAGAACCTGTTATAAGGTAAACAATAAGTTAACTGAAGAAATAATAGCACTTTTAAAAAGAACCAATAATAATTAAAAATATGACTCAAACAACAATGCCATCAGAAAAAATGATTGAAATGTTTACCTTAAAATTAGAAAGTAAACAGCCAATTGAAACAATTGCCCAAGAAGTAAGCACGGAATGTGAAAATCATAAATTTGCGTTACTTCAAACGTACGTATATCATGACATTGTGAAGGAAAAAGGTTTTCCAATAAGTCGCAAAGTGTTCATTTATGAAATTTGCCAAGCAAAAACTGCGGCATTAATGCTAACAAGTAATCCAGAATTTTCAATTTTTATGCCTTGTAAAATTGCAATGTATGAAGATGATGGAAAGACCATAATTTCAACAATGAATATGGAAATAATGCTGAATGCAATAAAATCAAATCCTGAATTATACAAAGAAACCTCAACCATTTTTAATACACTAAAATCTTTAATGACATACCTTTCAAAAGTTTAATAAAAAATCTGATTGCCCATAATTGATAACCACGGAATAGTGTCATGCCAAACTCGTTTAAATATTATATTACTGCCTGACAAATAGTTATTTATGTACGCGAACCCGAAACAAGTTTAGGTTGACAAACAAATTATACCACATTACGGATATTCATTAAAAAATTAATAGTTTTTAAAACAAAGAAAAATGAGTAAAATTTTAATATTAATTAACGATGCTCCTTATGGAACAGAAAAAGCATACAATGCTTTACGACTTGCAAATCAACTTGGCAAAGAACACCAAACAGTTGAAGTAGCAATTTTTTTAATGGCTGACGCCGTAAACTGTGCCGTTGCAAACCAAATTACACCTAATGGCTATTACAATATTGAAAGAATGTTGAATTTTTCACTAACTAAAAAAGCCAAAGTTAAAATTTGTGGAAGTTGCGCTGAGGCAAGAGGCCTGAAAAAAGAACAAATTATAGAAGGTGTAGAAATTAGCACTATGGCAGAATTTACAAACTGGGTGGTAGAAAGTGACAAGGTATTGACTTTTTAACAAGTAATGAGCATAAAAAAATTGGAAGAAACAAGGATTAAAATTCATGTCCTTTTTCTTCCATATTAAAATAGTGCAAGCACCTCAAAACTTCACTAAAATACGCGCTGTGATAGACATCCAAATATATTGCATGACTGGACGATTGTAGCTAAATTTGAGTTGGAAGTATAAACTGTTTAGTTATTGTTTTTTATAAAAGTTTCAACAGAAATTCCTTTATTTTTTCTTTTGATAAATGAATGCTTTCAAACAATTCATCTACTTTTCCATGTTCCACAAAATAATCTGGAATTCCCAATTGCTTGATGCTCTTGTTCTTATAATTGTTGTTTGATGCAAATTCTAAAATGGCACTTCCAAATCCGCCGATAATTGTTCCATCCTCAATAGTGACAATGGTTTCAAACTTTTTAAATACCTGATGTAACAAATCTTCGTCTAAAGGCTTCACAAAACGCATATTGTAATGCGCCACTTTATTTTTCGGCAATTCTGGCTGAAGTTCAATCAATTTATTTCCAATAGTGCCAACGCTTAACACCGCAACTTTTGAACCTTCTGAAACACAAACTCCTTTTCCTATTTCAATTTTATTCATTGGTTGTTTCCAGTTGATAAGCGTCCCTTGTCCACGAGGATAACGAATTGCCAATGGAAAATCGATGCCCAATTGTGCGGTAAACATCATATTTCTCAATTCAATTTCATTTAAAGGCGCAAAAATGACCATATTTGGAATACAGCGCAAATAAGCAATGTCAAAAGCACCATGATGCGTTGCACCATCTTCACCCACAATTCCAGCTCGGTCTATGCAAAAAATTACAGATAAATTTTGCAATGCCACATCATGAATGATTTGGTCATAAGCACGCTGTAAAAATGTGGAATAAATGGCACAAAAAGGAATCAGTCCCTGAGTGGCCATTCCAGCCGCCAAAGTTACCGCATGCTGCTCGGCAATGCCAACATCAAAAGCCCTGTCGGGCATTTCATCGAGCATTAATTTTAGCGAACTTCCTGTTGGCATCGCTGGCGTAATTCCAACAATTTTAGGATTATTTTTTGCCAGTTCCACCAATGTTTCTCCAAAAACATCTTGATATTTTGGTGGGTGCGGCAGCTTGTTTTTAGCACTTAGTTCCCCTGTTATTTTATCGAATTTTCCTGGAGCATGATAAGTTACCTGATCAAGTTCTGCCTTTTGCAATCCTTTTCCTTTGGTGGTAATTATATGTAAAAATTTAGGACCATTAATCTGTTTTAAACGTTCTAATTCTGCAATAATCTCATCGATGTTATGACCGTCAATTGGTCCGGCATATCTGAAATTCAACGCCTCAATAATGTTATTTTTTCGAACTTTTTCGCCTGCTTTCACATCGGTAAAATACTTTTTCAATGCCCCAACGCTTTGGTCAATTCCCATAGCATTGTCGTTTAAAACAATTAACAGATTGGCATCGGTAACACCTGCGTGGTTCAATCCTTCAAAAGCCATTCCACTGGCAATGGAAGCATCGCCAACAACGGCAATGTGGTGCTTTTGAAAATCCCCCTTTAATTTCGAAGCAAGTGCCATTCCCAAAGCCGCAGAAATCGCGGTAGAAGAATGTCCAGTTCCAAAAGCATCATATATACTTTCCCTTCTTTTTGGAAAACCTGAAATTCCACCTAATTGTCGGTTTGTATGAAAAATTTCTCGTCGTCCAGTTATAATTTTATGCCCATAAGCTTGATGTCCAACATCCCAAATCAACAAATCGTTAGGCGTATCAAACACATAATGCAACGCAATTGTCAATTCCACAACGCCCAAACTTGCGCCCAAATGCCCTTCTTTGGCGGCAACAATATCAATAATAAATTCGCGCAACTGTTTAGCAACTGTTACAAGTTGATTTTTCGAAAGCTTTCGCAAATCTTCCGGATTGTTAATATGTGCTAATAAATTTGTTTTCACTAATACAAAACTACGGTATTTAAATTGTTCAATGAATTAAAAATAATTACTTTTGATGAATGATGGATCCATTTGATGATACCTATTTTATGAAACGCGCTTTGCAGGAGGCTGAAATTGCTTTGGACAAAAATGAAGTTCCTATTGGTGCGGTTATTGTAATGAACAACCAAATTATTGCCCGTGCACACAATTTAACGGAAACTTTAAATGATGTAACCGCCCATGCCGAAATGCAGGCTTTTACTGCCGCAGCCGATTTTTTAGGCGGAAAATACCTAAAAGAGTGCACGTTGTATGTAACCTTGGAACCTTGCCAAATGTGTGCAGGCGCAAGTTATTGGACACAATTAGGGAGAATTGTATATGGAGCTTCTGAAGAAAAAAGAGGATTTTTAGTGATGAATACCACATTACACCCAAAAACAGTGGTTGTTGGCGGTGTATTAGAAGAAGCATGCAGCAAGCTTTTAAAACGATTTTTTATTGAAAAACGAAATTTAAATTGATAACTACAAATTTCGCTCGCTTTTACTTCGCTCTTCAAGGTCTTTTCTGAATTTGTCAAAGGTAAAATCCTTTAAGTTTTTGTTTTTATACCGATGGTAAATAAACAAAGGCATTAAAATAAAAGCAACCATCAAAACGCCAAGTCCAATCACAATTTCCCCATTGCCATTACCAGCGTTTTTAAGGTAAAAACCCACACCTAACATCCCTAGTGCAATTGCCAAAATAAAGATTAACACAAATTTCATAATAAAATAATTAATTATTGCGGTGTAAAATTACAAAATGCAATACTTTTAATGAATCTTTAAAGTGTAAATATGTATCGTTTTTTAATCCTGTTTTTAATGTTGTCCTTATCTTGCAGCGAACATAAGTCAGAGACAAAAATGGAAGTCCAAAAAAATAAAAAAGTGGTGATTGCTCACAGAGGTGCTTCGGGATATTTGCCTGAACATACGTTGCTGGCAAAAGCGATGGCTTATGCGATGGACGCTGATTATCTAGAACAAGATATTGTTTTAAGCAAAGACAATGTTCCCATCGTAATTCATGATATTCATTTAGAAACCGTTACAGATGTTGCATTAAAATTTCCAGAGCGAAAAAGAAAGGACGAAAAATTTTACGTCATCGATTTTACTTTCAATGAATTAAAACAGTTAAACGTTTCGGAAAGATTTGAACCTGCAACCAATAAAGCTGTATTTCCAAAACGATTTCCAACATTTACGTCAACATTCAAATTGCATTCTTTACAGGAAGAAATAGAATTAATTCAAGGGCTAAACAAGAGTACTGGAAAAAATATTGGCATTTATCCTGAAATTAAGGATCCAGCATTTCATCAAAAAGAAGGAAAGGATATTTCCAAGATAGTGCTGAAAATACTGAATAATTATGGTTACAAAACCAAAAACGACCGTTGTATTTTGCAATGTTTTGATGCTGATGAGCTGAAACGAATCAGAAAAGAATTTAAAAGTGAACTTTTTTTGGTGCAACTTATGGAATTTAAAGAAGAAGAAAAATTGGAAGATATTGCAATATATGCCAATGGAATTGGACCTTGGTACAAGCAAATTATCAAGGGAAAAGACAAAAACGGCAATTGGCTAATTTCTGATTTGGTTAAAAAAGCGCATAAATACAATTTAAAAGTACACGCATATACTTTTAGGGCTGATCAATTGGATGATTTTGAGACATTTGAAGAGTTGTTAAAAGTTGCATTATACGATGCAGATATCGATGGTGTTTTTACTGATTTTCCAGATCTGGCGGTTGATTTTATAAATAAGAAGGACTAAAACCCACATTTTTATCATTTTTTAAATCGATTTTAATAATTCTTTTTCTGATTTGTTTTTTATCACAAAATGCGTTAGCGATTGCAGTGGCATCCTTTTTTGCAGCGGAGCGAAAAAAAAGATATAACGGAAAGCGCGACCTGAAAGGGAACGTCCACTAAAAAAGCATGCGAGCTAAAAATATTATTTTTATAATACAAACCTGAAAACTAAGAACTTACATCAATTAATTTTCTTCGGTAAGCAGTAAGCAAGCGCGATTTTGAGATAAACCCGAAATATTTCCCTTCTTTAAGCACCACTAAATTCCACGCGCCACTTCTTTTAAATTTTTCTAAAATTTCCTCTGCAGAATCTTTTTCATAATAAATAATATCAGATCCCGCATGCATTAAACTTCGAACTTTTACCGTATCATATAACTCTTTATCAAACATAATGTTTCTAATATCATTGATGGTGAGTATTCCCAAAAAGTCTTTTTCTCTGTTTACTACGGGAAAATGATTTCGAGTCGATTTTGCGACTGCATTATTTACAACAGATCCTAAAGTCATTTCTGGATGAAGTAGCACAAAATCAGTTTCAATTAATTTATCCAAATCGAGCATCATTAAAACATTTTTGTCCTTATCATGAGTCATTAGTTGTCCTTTTTTTGCCAATTCAGCCGCATAAATATTGTGCGGAATATATTGTTTTGAAAAGATAAAAGAAATTGAAGCAACAATCATTAGCGGTACAAAAAGTTCGTAGCCACCAGTAATTTCGGCAATTAAGAATATAGCCGTTAAAGGCGCTTGTAAAACTCCTGCCATTAAACCCGCCATGCCAACCATAGCGTAGTTTGTTAAGGACAGTTGGTGGCTAAAAAAATTGCTTGCATTCACAATCATGGCAAATACATAACCAACAATACTCCCTGTAAAAAGTGTTGGTCCAAAAATACCACCAATACCGCCAGCTCCAAAAGTGACTGAAGCGGCAACTATTTTAAAGGCAATCAAACCAATTAAAAACAGCACAATTATCCAAGTATTTTCTGTAAGCACCTGAAATATATTATTTTCCACAACTTCGATAATATCTCCGCGTAAAATATTATTTACGGTTTCATAACCTTCCCCATAAAGTGGCGGAACCAAATAAACGATAATGCCCAATGAGAGTCCGCCAATAAGCATACGCGTATAAGGATTTTCGAATTTTTTAAAAAAATTACCAATTGCAAAATACACTTTACTGAAATAAATGGAAGCCATTGCTGATGCAACACCTAAAACAACAAAAAATAAAATATCATTAAATACAAATTTATCTTCCAAATCAAAATGGAGCAATACATCATCTCCTAGAAAAAAATAAGAAGTAAGTATGGCTGTAATAGACGCCAGAAGTAAAGGAATCATAGAAGCAAGCGTCAATTCCAAACTAAATATTTCAACTGCAAAAACAATTGCAGCAATAGGTGCTTTAAAAATAGAAGACATTGCGCCAGCGGCGGCGGCACCAATAAGTAATGTTCTTGTGGCTTGGTTAAAATGAAAAAAACGCGCAAAATTAGAACCAATTGCAGCTCCTGTAGCAACCGTTGGTCCCTCTAACCCAACAGAACCTCCAAATCCAACCGTTAGCGGCGCGGTAATTAAAGATGCCCACATTTGGTGTTTGGGCATAATTCCCTTTTGTTTTGAAATGGCATACAAGGTGGAAGGAATTCCGTGTCCAACTTTTTTACGTACCACATATTTTATGAACAGCAATACTATTAAAAAACCAATAATAGGGAAAATAAAATAAAAGACTTGGTGCATTTCTTTTATAAATCCCTCTTCCAATATATTTCGAATTAAGTGCGTTAAATTTTTTAAAATTACAGCACCTAAACCTGCCAATAATCCAATAATAGCACTGGCAATATTGGTAAATTGTGTATTGGAAATATGATGATATCTCCACTTTAAAAACTTAAGAAATAATTTTTTTGAAAGAGCTGACATTTTATGTTTCTGAAACGAAGTGCAAAAGTAATCAAAATTAAGCTATGCAAATACTCGATTTGGGCATTTTTTACATGTCTTGTTACTTTTAGTTTTTCACAGTGTTATTTATTTATTTTATACTTTTTTTTATTGACCTAACGTCATTATATTCATAAATACATCGTGTATTTGTAGGATAGAAAAGAAGATTATAGAACAGTTGATGATAAAATTAGATGTTTGTATTGAAAAAAGGCCATTGCCTTGATAAAAAAAGAAACTGGTAAAGGAATATAAATTATTATATTGCGTAAAAATTTACAATGAACATGAATTGGAACCAACTACTTTCTCTCAAGAGATTTGGTGATACACAACTGCGACCGCGCAAGGACCAAGACGAAACTCGTTTGGGCTTTGAAGTGGATTATGATCGAATTATTTTTTCTGATTCCTTTAGAAGTTTGCAGGATAAAACACAGGTTGTTCCTCTTTCAAAAACCGATTTTGTGCATACCCGACTTACCCATAGTTTGGAAGTTAGTGTTGTGGCGCGTTCTTTAGGTAGAAAAGTTGGGGAGCAAGTGCTTAAAAATCATCCGGAATTGGTAGAACAAGGTTATACGATGAACGATTTTGGTGCTATTGTGGCCACGGCAGCTTTGGCGCACGATATTGGAAATCCACCGTTTGGCCACAGCGGAGAAAAAGCCATTGGCGAATATTTTAAACAGGGAAACGGTCAACAATACGAAGCACATCTTACAAAAAAACAATGGCAAGATTTTGTGGATTTTGAAGGAAATGCAAACGGTTTCAGGATTTTAACAGAAAGTCAATCGGGAATGGAAGGCGGTTTGCGACTGTCTTATGCCACATTGGGTACTTTTATAAAATATCCTAAAGAATCTTTGCCAAAAAAACCAACATCTCATGTTTCTGATAAAAAATATGGAATATTTCAATCTGAAGTTTCTTGTTTTGAAGACATTGCCAAAGAATTGGGACTTGCCTCAGCTTCAAAAGAAGGGAATTTGGTTTATCACAGACATCCTTTGGCTTATTTGGTTGAAGCTGCCGATGATATTTGTTATACCATCATCGACTTTGAAGACGGTATCAATTTGGGGTTGATTGAAGAAAATTTCGCACTCGAATATTTAATAAAATTAGTAAAAGACAGCATCGACACCAAGAAATACTACCAATTACAATTTAAAAAAGACCGTTTAAGTTATCTCCGCGCATTAGCCATTGGAAATCTTATTAATGAAGCCGTTAATGTTTTTTTAAAACAGGAAGATGCTATTTTAAAAGGGGAATACCCACATTCTTTATTGGATAAATGCACTTATGAAGCTCAAATAAATGATATCATAAAAATAAGTGTCGAAAAAATTTATAAAAGTAGGGAAGTCATTGAAAAAGAATTGGTTGGCTATAATGTAATCGCCAAGTTATTGGATGTTTTTTTGGCAGCAAATAACAGAAAGTATGAGAATTCCCTGACAAATTATGATAAACTGGTTATAAATTTATTGCCGGAAAGCCTCCAAGAACCAAAAAAATCTCATTATTTAAGGGTTTTAGCCATTTGTGGTTTCGTGGCAAGTTTAACCGATGGTTATGCCTTGGAATTGTACAAAAAGTTAAATGGTTGATCATTTATCCGATTTTTGTATTAGTAATAACAAGTCTGAATATGATTTGTGCAACGTAAAATTGGAGATTTTTCGGACGCAGCAAATCGTTTGTTGCATGTTTGTCGTTTGCATTAGTTCAAATGTAAACATACATTTTATAAGATGTTAGCTACTGGCTTTTATTCAGTAGTCTTTGAAGTAGAATTAGAATACTTATTTGCAATTTGGATTTGAGCGTTGGCAATAGCTAATTGCAAATGTGAATGGTTTTATATTTCTGGAAATAATGTTCTAACTTTTTCAATTGTAACAATTTGTGTTGATTCGATAACTTTAATTGTTGGTGGTTCCTCAAATTTTAATTCTCTCAACTTTACAATTAAATCATCAAATTCTGAATTTGTAGCGACTATGACCTCATCAAGACCAATTACATCTCCAGTTCTTATTTTTGTTTTTACGCTATATGCTTCAGATTCATTTAATGTTATTAAATAACTCAAAGCTTTTCTATGAACATATTTTAAGGCAATTGACTCTAAATCAGCTTGTTTATATCTTTCTCTTAAACTTGTTTTAACACTTAAACAGATTGGTCCTCTTTCTGTTGTATAAAACATTAAGTCATAAATGACATTAGGAACAAATGCAACTTTAGCACTCATATATAAAGGTAAAATTCCTTCTCTGATACATAATGAGGCTAAAATATATTCAAACATTTTACCATTTAAATTGGAATTTCTATCTGTCTGAGATTCATATTTTTTCCAAAAAACATTTATATATTCAGATGGTTTTTTGTATTCAAATTCCATAAAGTTAGGAAATAATTTTTCAAATAAATTACCAGCTTTTGTATTATCTCCAATTACAATTCCTAATTCATTAAGCATTTTTCTATGTTTTCTATTATTTTTTTAGCTGTTGCCTGAATTGCGGGAACAGCGACTGAATTTCCAAATTGTTTATAGGCTTGAGCATCTGACACAACAATTTTAAACTCTTCTGGAAATCCTTGAAGTCTAGCCCATTCTCTTGGAGTCATTTTTCTAATTCCTTCTCGGTTAACTTTTCCAGTTATTTTTGTAATAGGTTTAAAATTGGTTAAACGGTCGTCTAAAAGAAGATTTCTTTCTCTTCCCATTCCTCCACAAACAACTGAATTAGCAATTCCATCATTTGGAATAATTTGAAAACCAAATCCATTTCCTTTATTAGCATGCCTTTCTTTATGTTTACGAAGTGTTTCTACATAAGTTGTAGATAAATAATATTTTACTGAAACTTCTTCTTGTTCCAAAATATCTTCTAAAGTAACTTCTTTGTTTTTAGGTTTAGGATATGTAAATTCTTCAACTCCTAAATCTTTTCTAAAACCAACAATGAAAATTCTTTCTCTATTTTGAGGAACTCCATAATCTTTAGCGTTAATAATCTGTGGTTCAGGTACAAAATAATTTAAATCTTCTCTTAAAGTATTTAAAATTGTTTGAAGTGTTTTTCCTTTATCGTGATTCCTTAAGCCTTTCACATTTTCTAAAAAAAATGCTTTTGGTTGTTTATTTTTAATTATTTCTGCGACATCAAAAAATAGTGTTCCTCTTGTATCTTCAAAACCACCTCTTTTTCCTGCAATTGAAAAGGATTGACAAGGAAATCCAGCACATAAAACATCAAATCCATCTGGAATATAGCTTTTAGTTTTAGGCTTTGTTATATCTCCAAAAGGAATTTCTCCAAAATTAGCTTCATAAGTTTGTTTTGAAAATTTATCCCATTCGCTTGTAAATACACATTTACCACCTAAGTTTTGAAAAGCTAATCTAAAACCTCCAATTCCAGCAAATAAATCTATAAACTTGAATTTTTCTTTTTTTGGAGCTGGAAAAGGAACTGTGTTTTTGAAATCAAATATTAAATATTGTAAAGCTTCTTCTGCTAATTTATAATCAATAATTTCATTTGGATATTTTTCTTTTAAAATATCAGAAACATATTCAATTGCATCTTTACTAAAAAATTGAGAAATTCCATTTTTATGATTATGTAAATAATGCGTAAAAGAAGCCCTTTTTTCATTTTCAGGCTCAACAACTCTTATTTTGAATGTTTTATCTCCAAAATCTGATATTGTTATTTTTTTTTTTACGTTCATATTTCTTATAATTTCATTATGTGCAATATATCAAATCTGATATTAAATTCATATTCGTTTTGTAGAACTTATCAATCATTTTTAAACAATTCAAATTTTAATAAAAAGTCAACTCTAAATTCAAAAAAGCGTTGGGTAATTTAAGCTCTTTTGGTTTGAGCATCGAAAGGAAGAAAGGAGAAACCAAATGTGCTTAAATTTGCGGCTGTATTTTTTGTCCGCTTGTGGCTAACGGTTTAGAGCATGAAAAGTTGCACTTATGAAAACGTAATTTTCCGCTGTTTAAAAACAGTTTTCTTATTTGTTTTAAATACCATATTTGTTCGAATTTAGCAATTTTTTATGCGCATTGTTGGCATTTAGTACATTTAATCCACAAATGTTTCTTTAATAATTTCTTTACATTTTTTAATTTCTGTTTTTGTCAGTTTGTCAAAAACTTTGATAATTCTCAATTTATCAATACTTCGAATTTGGTCAATTGTAATCATTCCCTTTTTCTCATTGTGTTCTACAGGAACTCTGGTAGGATATTTTCTCATATTGGTTGTCATTGGAGCAACAACAATCGTATTTAAATATTTATTCATCTCATCGGGTGAAATAATCACACAAGGTCGAGTCTTTTTTATCTCACTTCCAATAGTCGGGTCAAGATTTACTAAGATGATAGAATATTGTTTTAATTCCATTTCTCAAGATTTTCATCGTCAAATACATCGTTCATTAACAATTTGTCATCTTCATTCAATCTCATTTTTTTGAACTCATTTTCCCAGCTTTTTCTTGGCTTTTCAATTGGTCTTAAAATAATCTGATCTTCTTCAAGAATCAATTCAACTTTTTCTTTAATGTTGTATTTTTCCAAAATAGTCTTGCTCAAGCGAAGCCCTTTCGAATTTCCGATTTTGATAATAGATATTTCCATAATCTTTATTTAGTGACTACAAAGTTATTACTTTATTTTTAATTATCAAAATTCATTTCGTACTAATGCCAACGGTATTTTATGAGATTTGTGCAACGTAAAATTGGAGATTTTTCGGATATAGCAAATCGTTTGTTGCATGTTTGTTGGTTTGTACTAAATCTGATTTGAGCATAAATTTTATGAGGTGTTGCAATACGTACTTTTTTTTCTAGTTAGGATTTTATTTGTTTATATCAATTATAACTTATTCAGTTTTTCTTTTAATTTGTCTGTTAGAAGATTACCCAATCTATATTTGAAGTGAGCAGTACTTTTCGGTTCTATTTTTAGACTCCATTTGAGTATTAGTTTTCGAGTTTTATATTTTACATCTATAACCTTACAATTAATAGTTTGGTTATTCTTAAGTTCGTTAAAAAGTTTTTCAATTTTCAGGATGTCATATTCAGGATACATTCGTGTATTTATTGGTAATACAGCTTTATATTTATCCTTTACGTAAAATTCCTTTTTACCATGATTATTAATAATTACTTTTACTTTTTGATGTGTGCCAGTTAAATTCTCCATTTTTCCAGTAAACCATTCTTTTGCCAAATTTTCATCTCCAAGTACAAGTTGACCATTTTCATTAAACCCTTGAAAAAATGTTGTAATCTCATCTCCATTATTCCATTTTTCATAATCTGATTCATATGTCAAAGTTGATTTATGTACTAAACCCAAAAGTGAACCAAACCTCCAATTAAAGTGTAAACCCAAATCTACAAAAATCCCATATTTTGTTTTTTGTAAAATAACTCCTCGATATTTGGTCGACTTTTCTAAATTTGGTTTTTCGAAATTCTGTTCTTTAGCATTTATTTGAATAGAAATTGGATTTTCCTTGATATTATGAATTTTTCCCGTAAAAAAACTCCCAACAATTGAATTTGCCCCATTTTGCCAAAATTCTATTGAAGGATATGACCAGCCTAAATGTTGGAAAGAAACAAAAGCAAATAAGCCACCAACTTTTACTGTAAAACCTTTTTTTTTCGACGCTACAATTTTAAAAGTCAGATCTTCTTGATTTGTATAAGCCACTTTAATATTCAGCAATAAATCTAAAAGATAATCCTTGTCATTTTTTGAGTCAAGATAGTATTCAATATTTTCTGTCGTTTTTCCCAAAATTTAATGGTCTAGCATGTATGCCAACGGTATTTTATGTGATTTGTGCAACGTAAAATTGGAGATTTTTCGGATATAGCAAATCGTTTATTGAATGTTTGTCGTTTGCATTAGTTCAAATGTAAACATACATTTTATAAGATGTTAGCTACTGGCATTTATTCAGTATCTGCTAATCTATCTGGATTTTGTCTACAATCAAAAACATTTATAATTTCAATTCTGTTTTTATTTTCGTTAATCCAATAAATTATCTTATAATTTTTATAAATTAAGTATCTGAATTCTTGAAATCTATCTTCTAGTAAAATCTCTCTTTGACCAATTTGCGGAGTTTTATTCAAGTCAATTGTCATCTCAACAATTCCATTAACTAAATTTTGAGCTATGTTTAAACTTGCTTTTAATTTATAATAATTAAAAATATCATCGAGTTTGTCCTCAGCAATTTGTGTCCAATAAACAATTAACTCCATTTTCGGATTTTGTCTTTTAGATCACTTGCTTTTATTATTCTCTCGTTTTCAGAATCATCTAATGCTCGGTCAATCTCTTCATGAAATTGTTCAATACTCATAGGTTTGAAATCATTTTCAAGTAATTCTATTTTTCTTTTTCTTAAAAATTTTTCTAAACCACTAACTATTTCCTCATTTTGTAATCTGAGAAACTCTTGAATAAATGATAGTTTTCTAGTTTCTAAATTCATACATAAATTACTTTTAATCAAAAATACAAAATCTATTTTAAATTCAGAGTTAAATTTATCTTAGGATTTCAAGTCTGCTTGTTGCCAACGTGCAATACCGTCAAATTGAACTCGTTTTAGCATCATATTACTTCCTAACAAATAGATCCTTATGGGTGCATCCTAAAACAAGTTTAGGTTGATGAACTCATTATGTTGTATTACAGATATTCATTATAATATAGCACATTTCTACAAGAAACACCTACTTTAACTATACTTTACTTTTCTAAGAATCCTAACCGCTTCTTTATATTTTATGTATCCTGTTTTGTCTTCCAAATTTCTTAGTGGCAACTCAGCATCTTTTAGCTTGAGAAACGCATTTGGCATTCTATTTAAAACACAGATTAAATATTGGGTAGGGATTTCATGAACATCTGCCAATTCAATTTCCGTAAGTGACAAATTCTTTTTTAATTTCTCTAAAATCGCATTGCAATTGTTATACACATGATGCAATAATTTTTTGTCAAATTGAGGTGGTTGAAATAACAATTCGCTGACAATATCATATTTTCCGTTTTCCTTAAAATGAATTACTGTTTTTTCCAAAGGATAATAATCGAAAGTTTTTTTAAGTCCTAAATAAACATACTCCGTAATTCTAAATGAGTTTTTGTCAAATTCAATTTTAACATCATCTAAAGCGGAATAAAACAACCGAACTTGTTCGTTAACAAGTTCAATATCAACACGAGAGTAAAACTCAACACCATGCAATACCCTTTTTTTACCGGCCCAGCACAACACAAACTGTTCATTAAAAACTTTGTAAGTTGGATGGTAATCTTTTTTATGCCTATTCATAAAATCAAAAACACCATCGAGTGTTAACTGAATATTATTACTGGCATTTTTCTCAATGGCTTCAACAATATCTTTATTGCTATTTGTGATTTCGAACGTTTCCAAAGAAGACAGAGAGTTGCTTCCTCTTCTGTAAAAAATGGTTCCGTCAACATATTTCCATATAGTTTTTTTTAATGAAGCCACCTTATTTGTAGGGTGAATGGTAACCAAACCCACAACTTTATACCTGGGCAAACTGGGAAATGCAATATTTTCATATTGAATTTTTGGCGGATTGTTAAAATAGGAATTCATTAAATTTTGAATCTTGCTGTCGTCGAAAAAATCGACACCTTCAATTTTATTCAACTGGTCCTCAACCCCAATTACGATATAAGAATTATTTTCGGGATTTGAATTTGACAAGGCGCAAACGAGTTTTAAAAATTTAGCTTTCCCCTCTTTATGATTTAATGAAATTTTCAGCTTCTTGTCATAAAAGCTATTTTCATCATTATGAGCCAACAAATTTTTTATTAAAAGCCGCTTGTTAATCATTTCATCTATCTCATTCTCTGTTCAAAATAAAGGCACTTGCCTGCGCTGTTGGATATACGATCAGATCTTCTATATTAACGTGGTAAGGCCTTGTTACCACAAAGTAAATAATATCTGCAATATCTTCTGGCTGCAAAGCATTAAATCCCTTATAAACGTTTTTTGCTTTTTCTTTATCGCCCTTAAATCGAACTTCAGAAAATTCGGTTTCTACAGCACCGGGATGAATTGCCGAAACACGAATATTGTGTTTGTTTAAATCGAGTCGCATCGCTTTGTTTAAGGCATTTACCGCATATTTTGAGGCACAATATACATTTCCATTAGGATATACTTCTTTACTGGCAATGGAGCCAATATTTACCACAAAGCCCTCATTTCTTTCCACCATTTGGGGAAGTATTGCTCTTGAAACGTATAACAATCCTTTTACGTTGCTATCAATCATTGCGTCCCAATCGTCTATATTTCCTTCCTGAATAGAACTCAAGCCATGAGCGTTACCCGCATTGTTAATTAAAATATCAATTTTTTTGAATTCATTAGGCAAAGATGCAATCGCCTTAAAAACTTCTTCTCGGTTGCTAACATCAAATTGCAGTGTAGTTACCTCCGTTAATTTACTTAATTCTGATTTTAATTCAGCAAGCTTTTCGATGCGTCTGCCGCACAGGATTAAACGTATTTTGTTTTTTGCAAAAAATTGTGCAGTTGCTTTTCCTATTCCTGATGTTGCTCCAGTAATAAAGGCAGTTTTGTGGTTCATGAGTATTGTGTTTTTTTTTGAGCTATAAAGATACAAAAAAAAGCCGCCCCGATGAGGGAGCGGCTAACTCAATTGGTTATAAATAACCAACCAAAAATCAACTAACCAAACTTTATTTTAAATTTCTTCTAATTTCTGTTTCTCTAAACACTTTTGTTCTTGCTCTGCCTTCATCGATTGTGGCGCTTTTTGCCGAACTTGGTTTTAAGTATTGTATATAATTCCTTCCAGTAAACTCATAAGTTGTTCCAGATTTTATATGATACAAACTAATCTTTCTATCATTAATAACGGTCAACTCAAACTTTTCAGTACCTGAAGAATCATAATCTAATGTTAAAATTTTTAGATTGTCATATCCTTGTACATTGGCCACCGTATAATCTCCTACATAATCCCAATAGATGTTTGCAATTGTTGTGCCAACATTATCTTGAGAAGAATAAAATGTTGTTAAATTTTCTGGGGTAAACTGTAAAAAATTCTCATTATCAAATTCATTTATAGCACCAGCATCACTAGCATAAGTTTTTTCCCAAGCTTGATATTCCTGCAAAAAGTATTCAATGTTGTCATAAAAAACTTGGTCATAATCAAAAGTAGATTTTTGGTAACCCACTAAATTATAGGTAACATCATTATAACTATCTCTTAATTCAATATTGTTTACCGACAATTGAAAGACGTCAAAATCGTAAAATCCGTCTATATTATGATCTATTTCTAGAATTCCTGTATAGGTATCATAATATCCAATTTGAATGCCGTAGCCATTTCCCGTTGTTCCAATCCCCACCAAATTATTATTGGCGTAAACTCTTCCGTTTATAAATGATATGGTAAAAGCTTTCGACAAAAATGGGACATCTCCGGTTCCAGTGGTATTATTGTAGTCTATGTACCATAAATCGTATGCCGTAACAACTTCTTCAAGTGAAACATAATAAGGTTCATCAATGGTGTTATCGACAATGCAGGAAGTGAACGACATTCCAATAATTAACGTTCCTAAAAGTAATTTTATAGCCTTCATAATCATACGGTGTTTGGGTTCTTTTAATTGAATTTCAATTTTTATGCCAAATAAAATTTAAGTACTTTTATGTCGATTTAAATCGTCTAAATTTTAATATTTTGAACAAAAAAATTAAATGGGGAATTATTGGGTTGGGTAAAATTGCTCAAAAGTTTGTTAACGACTTATTGTTATTGGAAACTTCGGAACTTGAAGCTGTTGCATCCAGAGATTTGGAGAAAGCTAAAACGTTTGCTGAAAACTACCATTCAAAAAAGTTTTATGGCTCGTATGAAGCTTTGTTGCTAGATAAATCTATTGATATTGTTTACATTGCAACACCTCACAACAGCCATGAAAAACTTTCGATTTTAGCACTGAAACATGATAAAGCTGTTTTATGCGAAAAGCCTTTTGCCATGAATAAACAACAGGTTTTTAATATGGTTGAAGCCTCCAAAAAGCACAATATGTTTTTGATGGAAGCCTTATGGACACGGTTTTTGCCGGCCATAAAAAAAATAAAAAATATTATTGAAACGGGCGAAATTGGTGAAATAAAATATATAAATGCCGATTTTTCCTTCAAGGCAAACCCATCAATACAACGTATCTACGATAAAGAATTGGGAGGAGGATCTATCCTTGATATTGGCATTTACCCCATATTTTTGGCTTAT
Source organism: Lutibacter sp. (assembly GCA_028696945.1). Classification (GTDB taxonomy): domain Bacteria; phylum Bacteroidota; class Bacteroidia; order Flavobacteriales; family Flavobacteriaceae; genus Lutibacter. The sequence continues at coordinate 3,744 of JAQVGD010000024.1, read as the reverse complement.
TTAATATTAGGAATACCCGACAAAATTATTGCCAAAGCCCATTTTTTTGAATCGGGAGCCGACTCACAAGTATCCATCATTTTTGATTATAAAAATGCCCAAGCAGTGCTTTTTAGCAGTTTCAATTCAAACTCAAAAAGAATTGCAAAAATTAGCGGCACTTTAGGAGAAATTATGATTGACAGTCCGTGGAATGAAGCAAGTTCCTTTTCATTATTTAAAGACAATCAGGAAGAAAAATTTTCAGTTCCAAAAATCGGAAAAGGATATGCCCATCAAATTATTGAATGCAATTCCTGTTTGCAAAAAAATCTAACGGAAAGTCCTTTATGGTCGCACCAAAACAGCTTAGAACTCATTACTTTATTGGATGCAGTCAGAAAAGAGATTGGTTTGGTTTACGCAGAAGATCTTTAAGTTTTTTGTTGTAGAATCAAAAACTTTGGTCTTCCGTCTTCGGTTTCGGTCTTCGGACTCCCGACTTCGGACTTCGGTCTTCCGTCTTCCAGCTTCCCAACACTAGCTCTAGCAGAGATTTTCAAATAATTTCATGTTTTTTACACACCCCTAACCTCTCTCGAGAGGGGAATTAATTGCGGTTCCGACTTCGGACTTCGGTCTTCGGACTCCCGTCTTTACTCCTCCTTCACTTCTAAAATTCTGCAATAATTGATTTTATCTTTGTAAAAATAACTCACAATAGCTTCATTTTCAGCAAGTTTAAAAGGTAGTTTTGTTTTGATAATCGGTGGTTTATTTCCAAATTCCTGTTTTGGATCGCTGTGTAAAATATAGTTGTGCAATGTTGTTGAAGCCGTAAAACTTCCGGTAAAAAGAGAGTTTTCATTACTTTCCTTATGTTTTAATGACGCCTTGTGGTTTCTAAAATAAACGCTATCCAATTTAATTTCCTTATTATCGATGAAGACTTTAATAGTAGTTTCAACCAAATCAGGTTGGTCGCCAACACTATTTACATAAGTGGCTTCTAAAACTTTAAAAGGATGTTCATTTTGTGCTTTTACCTTTGAAGCGCCACAGCCAAAAAGTGCAACACTCAATAAAGTAATCAATCCTATTCCTAAATATTTTTTCATGATTGGTTTGTTTTATAGTGGGTTTGCAAATTGAATGCCAAACTAAAAAAGAGTTTACCCTAGGTGGATAAACTCTTTTTTAAATATTAATTTGATGCCGTCTAATTATTATGGGCTTCCGCACCTTTGAGAAATTTGACTCCGCTATCGCTCCGTCTAATTGTTCAAAGCCTCAGCGCCTTTGGGAAATTTGACTCCGCTATCGCTCCGTCTAATTGTTCAAAGCCTCAGCGCCTTTTTGATAATTTGGCTCCGCCTAATTATTAAGGGCTTCCGCACCTTTGAGAAATTTGACTCCGCTATCGCTCCGTCTAATTGTTCAAAGCCTCAGCGCCTCCAACAATTTCTAAAATTTCGTTGGTTATGGCGGCTTGACGTGCCTTGTTGTACATTAATTTTAATTCGTCACGCAATTCCGTTGCATTGTCTGTTGCTTTGTGCATTGCTGTCATTCGAGCACCGTGTTCTGAAGCATAAGAATCTCTTACCGCTTTATACAACTGTGTTTTTAACGATTTCGGTATTAATTGCGATATAATTTCAGTCTTGTTTGGTTCAAAAATATAATCGTTGCTTACATTCATTTTACCTTCAACTTCAACAAGTTCAACTGGTAAAAATTGCTCATAAGTCAATATTTGAGTGGCTGCATTTTTAAAACGATTGTAAACCAATTCAATTTTATCGTATTTTCTCTTAGCAAACAAATCCATAATGCTTTCAGCAATTACCGCAACATTGTTAAAGGTTAAATCGTCGTATAGTTCGTTATGTTTTTCAATAACGGTAAAGTTCTTCGATAAAATATCATATCCTTTTTTTCCAATAGATAAAATATCAACCTGTTTTCCCTGATAATTGTCTTCAATATATTTTACAGTACCTTTAATTACTGAGGAATTAAATCCGCCGCACAAACCTCTGTTTGAAGTAATTGCAACAATTAACACTTTTGAAACTACTCTTTGTTCGGCATAAACATTGTCAATATCATCTTCTAAAGAAGCACTTAAACTTTGCAAAAGTTCCGTCAACTTATTGGCATACGGACGCATTTTGGTAATTGCATCTTGTGCTTTCTTCAACTTTGCAGCAGATACCATTTTCATGGCACTGGTAATCTGCATGGTTGAACCGATGGATGTAATTCTGTTTCGTATTTCTTTTAAGTTTGCCATTTTGTCCTATCCTAAATCCTTTCCAATTGAAAGGATTTTATTTTTTGTTAATAATAATCTTTCCTCCATTTCGGGGAGGTCAGGAGGGGATTAAACGTATTTAGCTGAAATTTCTTTCGCGGCGATGGTTAATATATCGATTACCTCATCCGTTAATTTCCCTGCTTTTAACAAATCCAATGTATCTCTGTGTTTTGCATTTAGGTAAGCAAGAAAATCGCGTTCAAATTCTTTTACTTTTTCAACAGGAACAGCTCTTAATAAGTTTTTAGAACCCGCGTAAATAATGGCGATTTGGTCTTCAACTTTAAATGGGTCGCTCTGATTTTGTTTTAAAATCTCAACGTTGCGTTTCCCTTTTTCAATAACGTTCAAGGTTGCTGCATCTAAATCGGATCCAAACTTTGCAAACGCTTCCAACTCACGGTATTGTGCTTGGTCTAATTTTAAAGTTCCCGCTACCTTTTTCATCGATTTAATTTGTGCATTTCCACCAACACGAGATACCGAAATACCAACGTTAATGGCTGGACGAACACCCGAGTTAAACAAATCGGACTCTAAAAAAATTTGCCCATCGGTAATAGAAATCACGTTTGTAGGAATATATGCCGATACGTCACCTGCCTGAGTTTCAATAATTGGCAATGCCGTTAAAGAACCTCCACCTTTTACTTTCCCAACCAATGAAGGTGGTACGTCATTCATTTGCGCAGCAATAGTGTCATTATTGATTATTTTTGCAGCACGTTCCAACAAACGGGAGTGTAAGTAAAATACATCACCAGGATATGCTTCACGTCCAGGTGGACGACGTAATAACAAGGAAATTTCGCGGTAAGCAACTGCCTGTTTGGATAAATCATCATAAACAATTAATGCTGGGCGACCAGTATCTCTAAAATACTCTCCAATTGCAGCACCTGCCATTGGAGCATAAACTTGCATGGAAGCAGCGTCTGATGCATTGGCGGCAACAATTGTGGTGTATGCCATTGCGCCTTTTTCTTCAAATAAATTAGCAATATTTGCAACTGTTGATCCTTTTTGGCCAATGGCAACATAAATACAATAAACTGGAACACCAGCATCGTAAAATTCTTTTTGATTGATAATGGTATCAATCGCCACTGTTGATTTCCCAGTTTGACGGTCACCAATAATAAGCTCACGTTGACCTCTACCTATTGGAATCATAGCATCAACCGCTTTAATACCTGTTTGTAATGGTTCGGTTACAGGTTCACGAAAAATAACTCCCGGTGCTTTGCGCTCTAAAGGCATTTCAAAAGTTTCTCCTTGAATTGGTCCTTTACCGTCAATTGGATCGCCTAATGTGTTTACAACACGCCCAACGATGCCTTCACCTACTTTTAATGAAGCAATTTTTTCAGTACGTTTTACGATTGATCCTTCTTTAATTGCCCTTGAATGACCCAATAATACAACCCCAACATTATCTTCTTCCA
>JAQVGD010000178.1 GCA_028696945.1 Lutibacter sp. | reverse complement strand
TTCATTGGTGTTTTTGGCCATTAAATTCTTGTCCTCTATTGCATCATTGTTGTAATGTGCCACCAAATTATCGAGTATTTCGGCTGCTTTCAGTTTTACGGGATCGGTAAGGCTGATACGCAATACGCTTGCCTGTTTGCTTACTGGCTGAATTTGAAGCGCATTTCTGTACTTGCTGGCTACTTGTTCAAAAGGAGTTATGTGCACCATCACTTCTTCATTGTCGATAAATTTCCCTGTATTTAAAGGCGTTACGATAATCTCTCCATAACTTGTCTTTACAAGTTCCCCATAATTATGGTCTTTTGATTTATTTCCTTCTGCATCTTCCAATTTAAAAGTAGCTGATGAGGTTGTTGTTACCGTAAAAGTGGTGTCTAATTTATAAAAAACGGAATCTGCGGAAAAGAAATTAATTTTTATGGGTGCATCTTTTCTGAACAGCTCCGATTTTATGACTTTTCCTCTTTTGAAATAGGTAACATTTATTCCCAATGACTTCACGACCCTTTCTGATAGCGATTTGGATTTTAACAATTCCATTTCATTGTCCAATGAGGCTTTGGAACTTCCCATCAATCCCAAATCTGCAAAAGCAGAAAGTTCCGAAGCGAGGCCTCCCGAATTTTTATCGTCCACCAAAATGGTTGTTGACACCAAATATTGGCTTGGTGTGTATCTCAAATATAAAAAAGCCCCAAGCAATGCCACGGCAATTCCCAACACAAACCATTTCCAATGGAAAAGATAGTTTTCCAACTGCTCGCGTAGGTTAATAGATTCATCTGCGTCATTTATGTGGCTGAACTGATTATTTTCTTGCATGAAATATGTTTTATTAACGGGTAACTATTGCTAATATTGAGATTAAGAATGAAATTGTAGATAAAATAATTCCTGTATTTGCACCAACTACAGAAGAATTTATCTTGGATTTGTTAGGCTCCACAATCAACACATCATTTTGGGCCAGATAGAAATAAGGGGAGTTGAGAATTTCTCTGCTGGTTAAATCAATATCCACAAAGGTTCTTTTTCCGTTTTGTTCCCGGATTAACATCAGTGTTTTTCGTTCGGCCTGTATGGTTAAATCGCCCGCCAGTCCAATGGCTTCCAAAATGGAAATACGCTCGTTTGGAACAGGATAAGTTCCTGGTGATTTCACTTCGCCCAAAACGGTCACTTTAAAATTTGTTAATCTAATATTTACAATAGGTTTTTGGATGTAGGCCGCTAATGATGATGTTAAATTGTTGGTAATTTCTTTGGTGGTAAATCCCTCTACTTTTATTTTCCCCAAGACTGGAAAATTAATTTTACCATCGGAATTTACCAAATAGGTAATAGGTTTAGGAACTGAGGTGGTGTTTCCGGCCTCAAATAAATTAAACGGCAAGGCTGCTTCAGCATCAATGGCAGAAACATTGATGGACAAAATATCGCCTTGCTGAATTTTAGGTTCCACCTTTACAATATCTTCCAATGCTTTAATGCCTTCTACATCCTGTAAATAAAGCATTTCTTTTTTGGAAACACAAGACCCCATACTTATTGAAAGCAGGATAGCAACCACTAATTTTAAACTTTTTTTCATTCTTCAATTTTAATTTATGTTTATTCCCAGATTGTCAAATTTTTCGTAAACAGAGTTGTTTGAAATAAATTCTGGCACAATTTCTTTCATTTTTGAAACGGTTTTTTCGAAATCCAATTCCCTATTGAAAACACGCAATTCATCTATTTTTTGTTTGATTTCTTCTGGATCCAAGGTCTTCGCCTTGGCAATCATAATTTTATTGTGATGTGTTGGGATACAGTTTTCGCCATCACCCAGCAACTCCTCGTAAATCTTTTCTCCCGGCCTGAGCCCCGTAATTTCTATATTGATGTCTTCTGGATATTTCAGATTTGACAACTGAATCATATTGAGCGCCAAGTCGAAAATCTTTATGGGGCTTCCCATATCAAATACAAAAATTTCGCTGCCATTTCCCATAATCCCGGCTTCCAAAACCAACCGACAGGCCTCGGGAATGGTCATAAAATAACGGGTAATGTCTTTATGGGTTAAAGTAATTGGCCCTCCATTTTTAATTTGTGCCTTGAACAAAGGAATTACCGATCCGCTAGAACCTAGCACATTTCCAAATCGCGTAGTAATAAATTTTGAAGTTGCGTTGTCACTTAAACTCGAAATGTACATTTCTGCAATACGTTTGGTGGCACCCATCACATTAGTTGGGTTTACCGCTTTATCGGTTGACACCATCACAAATTTTTCGGCCTTGTGTTTTATCACCAAATCAGCTATAGTTTTTGTGCCAAACACATTCACTTGAACTGCTTCATAAGGATTCTCCTCCATAAAAGGCACGTGTTTGTAGGCTGCGGCATGAAATACAATTTCAGGTTTAAATTTCTCAAAAATGGAGTCCATCCGTTTTTCATTTCTTACATCGGCAACAATTGCTGTTATATTTTGATATTTTTTCAACCTAAAAAACTGTTGTAAGTTGTATAAATCGGATTCGGCCTGATCAATGATTATAAGATGCCTGCAGTTTAAATTGGCCAACTGTCTCGAAATTTCGCTGCCAATGGAACCCGCAGGCCCAGTTATTAGTACCACCTTATCTCTAAATTCATTTTGTAGCTCGGTGCTGTCCAATTCAATTATCGATCTTCCCAACAAGTCTTCAATATTGATTGACTTTATTTGAGAAGCCAATAATTTTGGCGTATTTATCCAAGATTTTGTAGCTGGCACAATTTTAACCTTTACAGAAAGTGTTGCAAACTGGGCTACTATTTCAATAAGCCTACCTTGTTTTATGTTCTGCATAGCAATGATTATCCTCTTAATCCTTTTATCGGTAATAAATTTCTGCGTTATGTCTTTCGGATTATACACTCTTAATCCATTAACTCGCTTGTCATGTTTATGCACATCGTCATCCACAAACCCAACAACCTGAGAATTATTTGCCTTGTCATCTTTTAAAATAGCATGGGTCAGCAACCCAGCTTCTCCAGCTCCGTAAATCAATATCCGAAGACCCCTTTTAGTGCTAAAAAACAAAATGTCATATACAAACTTGAAAAGAAACCTAAGGCCTATTAAAACAATGGTATTCAATAAAAAATGAATAACGATGATTGACAGTTGAAAATTTAAACTGACATTTAAATTATAGTATTTTGTAAGCTGTGAAATTACTATCAAGGACATCATAATGCAAAGACTTGCCAAAGTCACGTTTTGGGCATCTTTAATTCCGGTATGTCTTATGATTCCTTTATAAGAATCCGTGATTAAGAAAGAAAATGCAGTGATTGAGATTACAATAGGAAGTTGTATTTTAAGCACAGAACCATCCAATGAATAATTAAAATTATAATATATTAAGTAGGCTAGAACATAATTGTTTAACACCCAGTATAAATCAATGGCCAAAACCAACCAACTAGGAGCGCTCCTTATAAAAAACTGCTTTTGAATCGTTTTAAACATAATTACATTTTTTGCCCCTTCCAACAATCGAAACCCTCTAATTTATAGATTTCCGATACCCTATTATGTTGTTACAGCCCTTTTTCATTCGCCTTTTTCAAACAGCAGATTATTTTTTTCGTAACCTGTTGAAGCAGTTTACTATAATTGTTGGGGTTGGGGTTTGGATATTTAAAAATTTATTTGCAAATATAATAGATTTTACATTAGAATAACCATTTTTATGACAGGCAATTATCAAATAGTTACCATTAATTTCGTTTGTATTATAAATCATTAATTTATTGGTGTTTTTTCACTGTGCTGTTAGTCAGTAATTTAGTCTAATTAAATTTTTTAAATGTTGATTCTATATTCCATTAAAACAGTTAATTTTTTGTTGTGCGGCCTCTTTTTGTCGTTGGTTGGGTTGAGTTTTGAGTTCTTGGTTTCAAGTTTACTGAAATCTGAGAACTTAAAATAGATTTTGCAATCCCGATAGTTCAGATAGCTATCAGCTATCGGAATCGTCATTGCGAGGCTTTTGAAAAAAGTTGAAGCAATCTGTTTTTTATTTAACTTAATCTTAGCTTTGGGTAGTTTCCTTCTTTTACTTTGTCCAATATAAGCAGTTGGAGACTGGAAAACACTACCTCAAAGTCGGGATACTTTGCGGAGCGAACTAAATAAATATTGAATTTTTTACTGCAAACTGTGACTGAAAGCTGCGGACTTAAATGCCTGTCCTGCTTTTAAAGCAATTGGGCAAGGGGTATGTAAAAAACATGTAAAGAAGAAGAAATTATTCTTATTTTTGCTTTTCAAATAAATTAAGGATTATAAATGAAACGCCCGCAACAAAACAATCTAGCGGAAAAAAAGAAACATTCTAAGTGTTCCATTTGACAAATAAAAACAATAAAAAGACATAAAATGAAGGCATATATTTTTCCGGGCCAAGGTGCCCAATTTACGGGAATGGGACTGGACTTGTACAACAATTCTTCCTTGGCAAAGGAGCTGTTTGAACAAGCCGATGAAATTTTGGGATTTGAAATAACAAAAGTGATGTTTGAAGGGACAGCAGAAGAATTACAGCAAACGAAAGTGACCCAGCCCGCCATATTTTTACATTCAGTAATACTGGCAAAAACTTTGGGAAATAGCTTTATTCCTGAAATGGTGGCAGGACATTCTTTAGGGGAATTTTCAGCCTTGGTAGCGAACAGGGTTTTGTCTTTTGAGGACGGACTTAAATTGGTTTCAAAAAGAGCATTGGCCATGCAAAAAGCTTGTGAAATGCAGATTTCTACCATGGCGGCAGTTTTGGGATTGGAAGATGCTGTTGTTGAAGAAGTATGTGCAGGTATTGATGGCGTTGTGGTTGCTGCAAATTATAATTGTCCGGGACAATTGGTTATTTCAGGAGAAATTTCGGCAATTGACAAAGCTTGCGCGGCAATGATTGAAAAAGGGGCGAAACGAGCGATAAAATTGCCTGTTGGTGGAGCTTTCCATTCTCCTTTGATGGAGCCAGCAAGGGAAGAACTGGCTCATGCTATCAATAATACCATATTTCATAAGCCAATTTGCCCTGTTTATCAGAATGTGGTTGCAAAAGCGGTCAAAGATTCCGTTGAAATTAAAGAAAATTTAATTTTGCAATTAACTGCACCTGTGCGTTGGACACAAACCATCCAACAAATGATTGCCGATGGTGTCACAGAATTTATTGAAGTTGGTCCTGGTAAAGTATTGCAGGGCTTGGTTCGAAAAATAGACCGAACCATTGTTGCAAGAAGCGTAGAATAAAGACCCTAGCCCCCGAAGGGGGGACAGAGCGTTAAAAAAATGTCCAGTGGACATTTTTAGCGATAGGGCCAGGTGGCGCGCTGGCAGTTAAAAAAATGTCCAGTGGACATTTTTAGCGATAGGGTCAGGTGTGGGTGCTGGACGAAAAGTTAAATTTAGAAAATCTGATACCTAATTTTCAGTTTGCAATATCTTTAAAAAATAATTCTCATTTTGAACTCGTTCAAAATGAGATTTATAATAATAAAACTTTTAACTTTTTATAACTTCCCCCTTCGGGGGCTAGGGGGCTGTTAGCTGCCATTTCCAAGCGGAAAGCAATGCATCTTCCAAAGTAAGTTCGGCCTTCCAGCCTAATTCCTCGTTGGCGATAGCCGTGTCTGCATAAGCGGCAGTAATATCGCCTTCTCTTCTATCAACAAATTTGTAATTCAGCTTTTTACCGCTTACTTTTTCAAAAGTTTCAATCACTTCCAGAACAGAATTTCCTTTTCCGGTTCCTAAGTTAAATACCTCAAAATTTGCTTTATTTTTATTATCCAAGAGCCTTTTCAGGGCAATTATATGCGCTTTTGCCAAATCCACCACGTGAATATAATCTCTAACGGCAGTGCCGTCTGGGGTCGGGTAATCATTGCCGTAAACGGACAATTCTTTTCTGATTCCAGCAGCAGTTTGTGTAACAAAAGGAATTAAATTTTGGGGAACGCCAATAGGCAATTCGCCAATTTTTGCCGATTTATGTGCGCCAATTGGATTGAAATAACGCAAGGCAATGGCTTTTAAATCGGAAATCTTGGTGCAGTCTTTTATAATTTCTTCTCCAATTTGTTTCGTGTTTCCATAAGGGGATTCCGCTGGTTTTATAGGGGCATTTTCCGTAATTGGAAGTTCATCCGCTTGCCCGTAAACCGTGCATGAAGAGCTGAAGATAAAATTATTGATATTGTTGGCGCTCATTTCCTGCAATACATAAACCAAGGAACTGATATTATTCTCATAATATTCCAAGGGCATTTGTACACTTTCGCCTACTGCTTTTGAGGCTGCAAAATGAATAACGCCATCAATGGTATTGTTGGTAAAAAAGGATTTGACAGCAATTTTATCTCTTAAATCGATGTTGTGATATTGCGGTTGAATATTGGTAATTGATGTTATTTTATCCAATACTTCAATGGTGGAATTTGATAGATTATCGATAATAACCAGTTCAAATCCTTCTTGCTGTAATTCAACTACGGTATGGG
>JAQVGD010000177.1 GCA_028696945.1 Lutibacter sp. | reverse complement strand
TTGATTAAAATATCAATGGGGATTTTAAAATAATCGGACAAGCCGATTAAAAATTCAATAGGAGGAATGGCCCTGCTATCTTCATAAGAGCTTATTCTGGATCGGGAAACTTTTAAATCTTCCGCAAATTGTTCCTGCGTCAAACCTTTTAAAGTTCTCATGTGTTTGATATTTTGTGACAAATAATTCATAATGCTAAATTTATGAGCAACGATTGCTAATATTTTGAGCTAATTTAGCAAAAAAAGGAACACTACCTAATTTTTTCTGAAAAAATGTATTTGAACACGCACTCATATTATAGTTTAAAATATGGCACGATAGCACCAGAAGCCTTGTTGCAGCTGGCATTTCAGCACAATATTATGGCGATGGCTTTGACCGATATCAATAGCACTTCGGCCAACTTGGATTTTGTGCGTTTGGCTTCAAAATACCAAATAAAACCTGTTTTGGGAGTGGATTTTAGAAATGGCGCGCAACAACAATTTGTGATGCTGGCGAAAAATAATGATGCCTTGCAGCAATTAAATAAATATTTGTCGGAATTCTTGCATTTGGATAAAATTACGATTCCAAAACGCGCAAAACACATTCCGGATACGTACGTAATTTATCCGTATCAAAATACGCTCATGAACCTTCATGAAAATGAATTTATGGGCGTAAAACCTTCCGATTTAAATCTGCTGAAGTTTTCAGAATGGCGATTTTACCAAGAGAAATTGGTGGTGTTGAAAACGGTTTCATTTCAAAATAAAAAAGGATTTAATACCCACAGATTGTTGCGAGCCATCGACAACAATGTTTTGCTGAGCAAACTGCCAAAATCGGAGCAGGGAGAAGCATCGGATGTGATGACTTCTGAAAAAGCATTGAAAAATATGTTTGAGGAATATCCGCAAATTATTGAAAACACAGAACATATTTTGAACCATTGCCACATCGATTTTGATTTTTCCAAAAATGCGCCAAAAAATCAGAAAACCTACAGCAATAATTCAGCATTAGATTTTAAACTGCTGAAAAAACTGGCTTATGACGGCTTAAATTATCGGTATAAAAAATTGGGAAAACGCGTGTTTGTCCGATTGGAAAAAGAGCTTGAAATGATTCAGCAAAAGGAATTTGTTTCCTATTTTTTAATCAATTGGAAAATATTGAAATATGCCCGAAGCAAAAAATATTACTATGTTGGCAGGGGAAGCGGCGCCAACAGTCTTGTGGCCTATTTGTTGCGAATTACCGATGTTGATCCCATAGAACTGGATTTATATTTTGAACGTTTTATCAATTTGCACAGGATAAATCCGCCCGATTTCGATCTGGATTTTTCCTGGCGCGACCGAGATGATGTGATGAATTTTATTTTTAATCGATTTAAAAACACCTCGTTGATTGCTGTTTACAACACTTTTAAATACAGGGCTTCGGTTCGGGAATTGGGGAAAGTTTTCGGACTTCCGAAAGAAGAAATTGACAAGATTTCCATAGGGAATTTCAACCCAAATGAATTGGACGGCTTGTCGAAATTGGTGTTGGTTTACAGCAAACACATTCAGGGATTTCCAAATTATTTGGGTATTCATCCCGGTGGAATTCTAATTTCAGAAAAGTCAATTGATTATTATACAGCCACTTATTTACCTCCAAAAGGGTTTTCGACCACTATGTTTGATATGGTTGTGGCAGAAGATATTGGCTTGTATAAATTTGATATTTTGAGCCAGCGCGGTTTGGGAAAAATAAGGGAAGCTGTTGACATTGTAAAATACAACCAGCCAATGCATCCCGATATTGATATTCACGACATAAAACGCTTCAAGGAAGATCCAAAAATTAAAAACCTGTTGAAAAACGCCAAGGCCATTGCTTGTTTTTATGTGGAATCTCCCGCGATGCGGATGTTGCTAAAAAAATTGCAGGTCGATAATTATTTGGGATTGGTGGCGGCAAGTTCGGTTATACGGCCGGGTGTTGCAAAATCGGGAATGATGCGGGAATATATTTTGCGCTACAGAAATCCCGAACGCAGAAAAGAAGCGAATCCGATATTGCTTAAAATAATGCCGGAAACTTATGGCGTGATGGTTTATCAGGAAGATGTGATCAAAGTGGCGCATCATTTTGGTGGATTAAGTTTGGGGGAAGCGGATATGTTACGGCGTGGAATGAGCGGCAAATTCAGGTCGAGAGAAGAATTTTCAAAAGTGAAAAGCCAGTTTTTTGAAAATTGTAAAAATCAAGGGCACAATTACGAGTTAACTTTAGAAATTTGGCGCCAAATTGAAAGCTTTGCCGGTTACGCTTTTGCCAAAGGCCATTCGGCGTCTTATGCCGTTGAAAGTTACCAAAGCCTGTTTTTAAAAGCCTATTATCCGCTGGAATATTTGGTGGCGACGCTTAATAATTTCGGCGGATTTTACCAACCGGAATATTATGTGCACGAAGCGCGGATGAACGGCGGAATTATTCACCCGCCAACCATTAACAAGTCTTATTACCAGAATTATATAGAAGGAAATGCTATTTATTTGGGCTTTATGATGCTAGAAAGTTTTGAAATAAAAAATGCGACAAAAATTGTAGCTGAGCGAAATAAAAACGGATTGTTTTTGGATTTGGACGATTTTATTGAACGCGTTGCTATTTCGTTGGAACAGCTTTCCATTTTAATTAAAATAAATGCCTTTCAGTTTACAGGGAGAAATAAACGCGAATTGTTATGGGAAGCTTATATGAAAGTGAATAAAGTGTGTTTGGAGGAACATGTTTCCACACTTTTTAAATCGGAAAAAATGGTTTATAACACGCCACAACTCAGTTGCGGCCAATTTGAAGATGCCTTTGACGAAATCCAATACCTCGGTTTTCCCTTGTGCAGTCCTTTTGATTTATTAACACAACCAGTTCATCAACAATTGGTTGCAAGTAAATTGGTGCATTATATCGGAAAAACGGTGACGGTTTACGGGTATTATGTGACGGCAAAAAGAGTAAGCACTTCCAAAGGCGATCTCATGTATTTCGGAAATTTTGTGGATCTAAAAGGAGATCATATTGATACGGTACATTTTCCGCCAGCCGCCAAAAAATATCCCTTTAAAGGAAGAGGCGTGTATGAATTAATGGGGAAAGTTGTGGAAGAATTTGATTGTATCACGGTTGAAATAGAAAAAATGGAGAAACTGGCAATTATCCAAGATCCGAGATATGCCGACATTCCTAAAAAAATAATGATATGAGCACTTTGGAACGATCTATTGTACATATGGATTTGGATGCCTTTTTTGTATCCTGCGAACGAAAAATAGACAGCAAATTGGAAGGGAAACCCATTTTAATCGGCGGGATTTCCGATAGAGGCGTGGTGGCTTCTTGCAGTTATGAAGCCCGGAAATTTGGCGTTCATTCGGCAATGCCTATGCGCATGGCAAAACAATTATGTCCGGAAGCCATTGTGTTGCGCGGCAATTCGGGCATTTACACCAATTTCTCAAAGTTGGTGACGGAAGTGATTCAGGAATCTGTTCCTTTATATGAAAAAGCTTCAATAGACGAATTTTATATAGATTTAACGGGAACGGACAAGTTTTTTGGCTGTCATCAATTGGCTTCGGAATTGCGTAAAAAAATAATGAAAGAAACCGGATTGCCCATTTCTTTTGGCTTGTCTGTAAACAAAACCGTTTCAAAGATCGCCACAGGAGAAGCAAAACCCAACAATGAAATGAAAATAAACAGCGGCACCGAAAAGTTTTTTTTGGCGCCGCTATCTGTCCGTAAAATTCCTATGGTGGGCGAAAAAACCTACAATATACTGTGCGACTTGGGCATTAAACGCATAAAAACTGTTCAGGAAATGCCGATTGCAATGATGACCAAAGTTTTTGGAAAACACGGCAGCAGCATTTGGAAAAAGGCAAATGGCATCGATAATTCTCCAGTTGTAAAATACCACGAACGAAAATCTATTTCAACAGAAAACACCTTTGAGAAAGACACCACAGATCTTGAAAAACTAAAAAGCAATATTGTTGCTATGACAGAAAGTTTGATTTTTCAGTTGCGTAGAAGCAACAAGTTAACTGCGTGCGTTACTTTTAAAATCCGCTATTCCGATTTTCAAACCTACACAAAACAAAAAAAAATAGCGTATAGTTCTGCGGACCATACTATTTTGCCAGTTGTGATGGAACTTTATAAGAGCTTGTACCAAAGGCGATTATTGGTCAGATTAATAGGTATAAAGTTTAGCGATTTGGTAAGTGGCGGACAGCAAATTAATTTATTTGAGGACAATGCCAAAATGGTAAATCTGTACCAAGCCATGGATAAAATGCGGGAACGTTATGGCGATAAGGCGGTTGTAAGGGCTGTTACAATTGATAATTAACAATTAAAAATGAATAATTAAAAAACGTGACGTAAATATTAATTTTTGACCAAAACCGAAAAGGCCTTTAATCAAAAATCGTAAATCAAAAATCGTACATCGTAAATCTAAATTCGTAACGAGTGGGCGAGGCATCGCATAGTGTGATAAACGTGATGTGATATCTGATGGCGCGGATTTGTAATCCGTGCGTGACGTAAATATTAATTTTTGACCAAAACCGAAAAAGCCTTTAATCAAAAATCGTAAATCTAAAATCGTAAATCTAAAATCGTAAATCAAAAATCGTAAATCAAAAATCGTAAATCAAAAATCGTAAATCAAAAATCGTACATCGTAAATCTAAAATCGTAAATCAAAAATCGTAAATCAAAAATCGTAAATCTAAAATCGTAATTCGATTTGCGTTAGCGATAGCAGCCCTTCGGCTCCGCTCAGGATAAACTCATCCTTTTTTGAAATGAAATGGAAAAAAAGATTTAGCGAATAGCGCGACCTGAAAGGTAACGCCCAGAATAGTTAAAAAACCGTTAGTGAATACTAATTATAATATTAATAAAAATTTTAATGAACAAGTAAAAAAAAATACCTAAATTAGGGTATTGGAATAAGAACAACACCTTGTTTTTTAGCACAAAAGAAAAAAAGGTTTTAAATGATATAAAAAATGCAAGCAACTAAAACAAGAATACTTTTCTTATTGATCGTACTTTTTACTTTTATAGCTTTCTCCCAAGAGAAAAATGACACGATTAAAAAGATGGCGATACCTCTTAGTATCTATAATCTATCACAACAAACGCTAGCTTTAAACAACAGCTACACTATTGGCAAAAGGCTTCATTTAACAGGTTTTAAATTTGTGATCTTAGATAAATATGATATTGAGAACGGATTTTTTTCAGTTTCCTTTGATAATTTAAAAAGAAAACCAAGTACATATATTTATGAGGGTTATCAAAAAATATATGAAAATATGGCATTGGAAAGAACATTTTTTAAAGGATATGATTTAATGAAGCCTTCAATTTATCCAAGATAAAAAATTAGTATGTTGATAACATAATTTTATGATTTATAGGGTTTCAATATTTTAATTTCCAAATACTTAGAAAATTTAAAAATATATTTAGCCACACAAAATTATTCTAAACAATTATTTCTTTGATAAAGAAAAACAACATTGGATAAACACAATTGAATTAAGCTTACTTTGAAAATAACGACCAATCAACGCAATTCTAATTCCTAATCTCCAATTCCTAATTGACAAAACTCACATAAAATTTTTTAGCATCTTTTTTTATTTTATTTTTGCACAAATAATCCTCCATGTACAAACTTTTCATTCGTCCTTTGCTTTTTCTTTTCGATCCAGAAAAAATCCATCATTTTACATTTTCCCTTATAAAAATGACATGTAAAATACCGGGAATTCCTTTAATTTTCAGAAGCCTGTATCAAATAACTGACAAAAGACTGGAACGAAAAGTATTTGGGCTCACTTTTAAAAATCCAGTTGGTTTGGCGGCGGGTTTCGATAAAAATGCGGTGCTGTACAATGAACTGGCCAATTTCGGATTCGGTTTTATAGAAATTGGAACTGTGACTCCGAAAGCCCAAGCAGGCAATCCGAAAAAGCGCTTGTTTCGATTGATAGAAGACAACGGCATCATCAATCGGATGGGGTTTAACAATCTTGGGGTGGAAGCTGCCATAAATCAACTAAAAAAAAACAGAGGCGAAGTGCTTATCGGTGGCAATATTGGCAAAAATACTGATACGCTACCCGATAAAGTCATAGAGGATTATAAGATAGCCTTTAAAGAACTGCATCCTTATGTAGATTATTTTGTGGTAAATGTGAGTTGCCCTAATGTGGGAACTTTTGCAAAACTGCAGGACAAAGAATACTTGCTCGAACTTTTAAATGAGCTTCAAAAAATCAATAACGAAGTTTCAACACAAAAACCCATTTTACTAAAAATTGCACCCGATTTAAATACCATTCAATTAGATGAGGTAATTGAATTGGTTGCGGAAACAAAAATTGCAGGTGTGGTGGCTTCAAACACTTCCATACACCGTGAAGGCCTGAAAGCTTCTACAGCACAATTGACAGCAATCGGAAATGGTGGTTTAAGTGGAAAACCCATTAAAGATA
>JAQVGD010000023.1 GCA_028696945.1 Lutibacter sp. | reverse complement strand
TGTCAACCAAGAAACAGTATGACCCATTCGTCTTTGTTCTTTCATAACTCAAAGATACAAAAGTGGGTAGCAACTGAAAGTCTTGCACTAAAAGTGCATAGTTTTAACTAACGAATGAGACCAATAATGCTTTATGCTTCTGAATTAAATAAAAATGAAATTATTTTTCGTAACGAAATAGTGAAAATTGAAGATGATTACAGAACGGGAGATGTTAAAGATTTTTACGAAAAATGGAACAAACTCACCAAAGATAATGGTGTTTTTGATAGTTGGGTTAAACCTTATAATTTTGAAAGCAAAGCTTTAACTATTAAAGACCTTGAAGAAATTCGTCAAGAAGACAGCAGTTTTATTTTTAGTCGTTTTCTAGAAATTTTACGCCATAATGTAGTTTCTGATAAAGGAAATGCTTTTAATAGAATTTTTACGTTATTTCTGTGTAAAATATATGATGAAAAAATAAATGAAGGGACGGATAACGAGCTAGGATTTCAGTGGCTTGAAGGAGTTGATAATCATAGAATTTTTCAACTACGATTGACCGATTTGTATAAAAACGGAATGCACGAGTTTTTAGAAAAAGTAGTTACTGATTTTTCTGAAACTGAGTTTAAAAACAGATTCCCGTTTTTAAGTGAAGAACAAAGAAATCCAATTATTGAGGAATTTAGAAAATTACGTCTAGAAAAAAACAATGAATTTGCCATTAAAGATGTTTATGATGAACAATCATTTAATGAAAATGCTGTTGTTGTTAAAGAAATAGTGGAACTTTTACAAAAATTTAAACTTCGTTACACTAAAAAACAACAATACCTTTCAGACTTCTTCGAATTATTGTTAACTACCGGTTTAAAACAAGAATCTGGACAGTTTTTCACGCCTGTTCCTGTGGCTCAATTTGTAATAAAATGTTTGCCGATAGATACTATCCTAGAAGACAAATTGGCTTCTGCAAAAATTGACAATGACACCCTTTTGCCTTATGTAATAGATTATGCGGCAGGAAGTGGCCATTTTTTGACTGAAACCATGCACGAAATGCAACGGTTAATTAAAAATAAAGACGATAAAAAATATAACCCAAGCGTTGCTAAAAAAATAAGAAATTGGCAAGATGACCATTTTGCATGGGCTATAAATTATGTGTATGGAATTGAAAAAGATTACCGCCTAGTAAAGGTTGGAAAAGTTGGTTGCTATTTGCATGGCGATGGTTTGGCAAATGTGATTCATTCAGATGGATTGGCTCGTTTTAACCATCCCGATTATAAAGGAAAATTATTGCATTCCGATAAAAATTTTTCTCAAGATAATAAGCAGTTTGATATTATAGTTTCTAACCCGCCGTACTCAGTTTCGGCATTTAAAAACACTACCAGATCTTATTATAAAAACGAAGATTTTGAATTGTATAACCGTCTTACAGACAACAGTTCTGAAATAGAATGTTTGTTTATAGAACGCACCAAACAACTTTTGAAAGATGGCGGTGTTGCCGGAATAATTTTGCCAAGTTCTATATTAAGCAATACTGGAATTTATACCAAATCTCGTGAAATTATATTGCAATATTTTGATATTGTTGGCATTACCGAATTGGGTTCTAATACTTTTATGGCAACAGGAACCAATACGGTTACCTTGTTTTTAAGACGAAGAAACAATTATGAAAGCAGTAATCTTAAAATTGCTGTTTCCAATTTCTTTGCCAATTTGCAAGATGTAACGTTAAACGGAATTGAAAAACCTGTAACCAAGTATATAAACCACGTTTGGGAAACAATTTCTTTTGAGAGTTATGTTTCTTTATTGAAAAAAACACCAAACAAAACTATTATTGAACACGAAATTTATAAAGAATACAAAAAGAAACTAAAAGCCAAAAACGATAAGGAGTTTTGGAATTTATTGTTAGAAAAAGAAGCTGATAAACTGTATTATTTTATAATAGCTTACCCACAAAAAGTAGTATTGGTAAAAAGTGGCGAGAAAGATGCCGAAAAACGTTTTTTAGGTTACGAGTTTAGCAACCGAAGAGGAAGCGAAGGCATACACCCAATGCAACGAGGCAAAAATATTGAAGATTGCACACAACTATTTGACCCAAACACATTTGATAACCCAACCAAAGCAAGCACCTACATTTACAAAGCTTATGCTGGCGATTACGACTTTCCTATTGACGCAGCAATGCAAAACAACGTTACACGCCATAACTTGGTTGATATGCTCACTTTTGACAGAGTAGATTTTGAAAAAAACATTTCGCTTTCGGTTAAAAAAAAAGTTAAGATTGAGAGTAAGTGGGAACAAATACTAATTTCAAATGCAATTAAAAAACCCAAAGGGAATACTACTAAAATAGAGAAATTTAACATAAAAAAAGAAGGTAAGTTTCCTGTTTTAACACAAGAGAAAGAAAATTATATTTCTGGGTATTCAAATGAAAATAATCCAATTAATGATTTGCCAATTATTATGTTTGGAGATCATTCTTGTAGTGTCAAATTTGTTGATTTTGAATTTTTCAGAGGTGCAGATGGAACCGTTTTGTTAAAACCCATTGACAAATTTATTCCTAAATATTTTTATAATGTTTTGCAAATTTCACTATTAGAATTAATTGAAAATAAAGAAAAATACGAAAGACATTATAAGTATCTTCAAAACTTATACATCCCACTCCCGCCACTAGACATTCAACAAAAAATTGTTACAGAAATTGAGGTTTTAGAAACAAAAGAAAATAAAGTAAAAGAGGAAGTTGAGAAATTAAAAGCTAATTCAAATGAAATTTTCAATCTTAATAATAACACAGTTATTAAGCGATTAGATGAGGTTTGTGAAATGAAAGCTGGTAATTTTGTTAAAGTTGGAGATATTAGTAAAGAGACTCAAGAACATTTATTTCCTTGCTATGGCGGAAATGGATTAAGAGGTTATACAAAAACTTTTACTCATAAAGGTTTATTTTCTTTAGTAGGAAGACAAGGTGCTTTATGTGGAAATGTGCATTTAGTAGAAGGAAAATTTCACGCAACAGAACACGCATTAGTAGTTACTCCATTATTAGATATTGATTCTGTTTGGTTGCATCACAAATTAGTTTCTATGAACTTTAATCAATATGCAACTGGAACTGCCCAACCTGGTCTTTCAGTTATGAATTTAAAACCAATAGAAATAGAACTACCACCCCTTTCTGAACAACAAAAAATAGTTTCAGAAATTGAAAAAATAGAAGCAAAAATTAACGCTTTAGAAAAAGATATAAATTCAATTCCACAGCAAAAAGAAGCAGTTTTAAAGAAATATTTTTAGTGTTTAAAATAAAAAAGGGTTACCAAACAGCAACCCTTTCTATATTTTAAATCGTCAATCTTCTTAATTTTCCCCTTCGGGGAAATGTCCGAAAGGACAAAGGGGATTATATAACACCTTGGTCTAACATAGCATCGGCAACTTTTATAAAGCCAGCAATATTTGCACCTTTAACATAGTTAATATATCCATCACTTTCAGTTCCGTATTTAGAACATGCTGCATGAATTGAAGACATAATTTGGTGTAATTTTGCATCAACCTCTTCTTTTGGCCAATTTAATTTCATGGCATTTTGAGACATTTCTAAGCCCGACACGCCAACACCTCCTGCATTTGCTGCTTTACCTGGCGCAAATGGCAATCTGTTTTTATGAAATAAATTAATAGCTTCAGGCGTACAACCCATATTAGAAACTTCAATAACATATTTTACGCCATTTTTAACCAACAATTTAGCGTCCTCGCCGTTCAATTCATTTTGGGTTGCGCAAGGCATTGCAATGTCAACAGCAACTTCCCAAGGTTTTTTTCCTGCGAAGAATTTAGCTTCTGGAAATACTTCTGCGTAAGGAGAAACAATGTCATTATTTGAAGATCTCAATGTCAATAAATAATTAATTTTTTTGGCATCTAAGCCTTTTACATCATAAATATATCCATCAGGACCAGAAATAGTTACAACTTTACCGCCAAGTTCCGTAACTTTTTGGGCAACACCCCAAGCCACATTACCAAAACCTGAAACAGAAACTGTTTTTCCTTTAAAAGTGTCTTTATTTGTTGAAAGCATTTCATTGGTAAAATAAGTTGCGCCAAAACCTGTAGCTTCTGGTCTTATTAAACTTCCACCCCAATTTAATCCTTTACCGGTAAAAACGCCAGTGTTTTCAAATTGTAATTTTTTATACATTCCATACATAAAACCAATTTCTCTTGCGCCAGTTCCAATATCTCCGGCTGGTACATCTTGACTTGGTCCAATAACGCGCCATAACTCTAACATAAAAGCTTGGCAAAAACGCATAATTTCAGCATCTGATTTTCCCTTCGGATTAAAATCTGACCCTCCTTTTGCGCCACCCATCGGCAAGGTTGTTAAGGCATTTTTAAATATCTGCTCAAATCCTAAAAATTTAAGGATGCTTAAATTTACACTTGGATGAAGACGAATTCCACCTTTATATGGGCCTATTGCATTGTTAAATTGTATCCTGTGACCTAAATTAACCTGAACATTTCCCTCATCGTCCATCCAAGAAATTCTAAAAGTTAAAATTCGGTCAGGTTCAACCAATCTTTCAATAATTTTTGCGGCCTCATATTGAGGATTTTCATCATAAATAGTTTGAATAGATTCTAACACTTCATGAACTGCTTGCAAATACTCCTTTTCACCAGGATGTTTGGCTTCAAGGTTTGTCAATATATTTTTTACATTCATAATAATATAATTTAAACTGATGTGAAATTTATTAAATATTTAAATAATTAGGTGCAAAATTACAGATAATATATTAATTCTTAAACAAAAACGGAGGAATAATTTTTAATTTCACCTATTTATCAAACGTTTTCGTAAAACAAAAATAAAAAGTGCAAAAAAGACTGTTTTTGTGCTATAAAAAATTGGAGAATTGTACCCTTTTAACTTTTAGAGCGGAGAGGTTGCGACTTGAAATTATAAAACGAGCAGGTCGCAACCTGTCCCTACATAAAACCCGCAGGAGGTTCATCATCATTTAATTTTACCGATGTATTTTGAAATCTGTTGGGCTTTATTCCTTCTTTAAAAATAGCGGCTTTGCTGCTTTTTCCCTCAATAATAACAGTTAAAGGTTCTTTAAAGTGCACATGCCTTAAATAATCATCTTCATAACTTGCCTTTTGGTTGTTTAAATAGTCTAAATTAAAAAATCCATCTTCCATAAAAGGGTTTATAGTTAAATAACCCACTTTAAAAGACGTTAAATTTTGAAAAAAGTGTGTTCCCTGACTTGGATCGATTCTAAAATTATTAAGACCAGCTTCCACAATTATTTTTGCTGACGCTATTTGAGGCCAAATTACAGGGATTCCCAACCATGAATCACTTGATCCCCATCTTCCAGGTCCCACCAAAATATAATTTTTATCTTTTTCTGCAAATTTTTTATTAATTTGTTCAACAGCTGCTGCTATTTTTCTTGTATTTGCAGAGTTAAAAGTTTCGGGTTTGATATAAATTAAATCGTGAATATTCTCATAATTTCCATTTCCCAATGCCGATTCCGAGTAAATTATGGTGTCTTCAACATTAAAGTCTTCAGGAAGCGTGCTTAAGGTTTCTACGCTCTCAATAATTGGTCTGATTTGCAAAAAACTAAATTCTTTTGGTTGTCCTTGCGGAACATCTAAATTAACGGCAAACTCCATTTCAATAGGATTTCTCATTTCTCGTTGTCCAATGCGCAATAAATCCTGCAAAATTTCGGGTAATGGAAATGTATTGTATTTTAAGATATTATCAAAAGTAATCACTCGAATACCATCATGTAAAACACCTGGTTTAATGGTATTATTTTGTAAATCATAGGTGGAAGCCACAAATTTTAGGGAACCATGCTTTTCAGCATCTCTAATGAATATTTTCTTTTTGTTGATGGCTTCACTGGTTGAAGGTACATAACTATCAGGATTCATATCCAATCCAAAAAAATATTGCTGCGTATCGCGTTGTGTGGAGTCTGGTGAGGAAAGTTGTAAAACTTTTTTTGGATGATAGGGCGAAAACCGTAAGGTATTTCCTCCGCCAACAATCATTTCGCCCAAACCTAAAGCTATATTGGCGGTACCTTCATTGCGCAATTCCAGTTCAATAGGATAAAAATTTATAGAACGAGCCACTCCAGATATATTTGGATAATAAACATCATCATATTGTTTTCCGGTAACTTCTTGTAAAATAACGGCCATTTTATCCTCTTCAATGGTATGGGAAGTCGCCTTTAAATAGGTTTTGCTATTTTGAAAATAAGCAGATGCCATAACCGATTTAATTGCGCTGGCAATCATCCCTATCATTTTTCCTTTATCGGTATTTGGAATCATATAGGTAGAAAATACGCCGGCAAACGGTTGGTAGTGTGAGTCTTCTAAAACACTGGATGAACGCACTGCAATAGGCGATTTACTTACATTTAAAAAAACCTGAATGTCTTCCATTACCCATTTTGGCAAGGATTTTGAAATAAATTTATTTAAAATTTCCTCATCATTATTACAAGTGGCTACAAAACCTATCAATTCATGTTTTTCCATAAACTCATCAAATACTTCCGTACTTAATACCACCGTCCGAGGAATAGAAATATTGATGTCTTTGTATTTATTAAACAATTTGTGACGTTTCAAAAAAGAATCAATAAATGCCAAACCTCTACCTTTTCCACCTAAAGATCCCTCTCCAATTCTTGCAAATCCCAAATATTCATCATACGTATTTTTGCTGAATTTTGAAATAACACCTCTCGATCTATATACCCGATAGGCTTTAATGGCCTTTAGTAAAAAATCTCTAATTTGTTCTGGATCTTCAAAATCCTCAAATTCTACATTGCTAAAAAGATTTGCCAACGGAAATAGTGCCCTTGATCTTAACCATTTTGAATATTCACTCCTTTTGGCATGATAAACAATAGCGTCTAAAGTTACATTGGTTAATGCATTTTGAAAACTGTTTAAATCTTCAACGGTTGCCAAAACCTTCATTTGAATTGGATCCCAAAATTCAAAAGCCCCAAACGAAAAATATTTAGTAATGTAATTTTTAATTTCATTTCCTAAAGTCTCAGAGTGTTTGTATAAAAATTTTCCCTTTAATTCTAAGGCTCTTTTTTCATTATTTTTATCAGAAGACTGCACTAAAAATGGAAAATAACGTTCAATTTTTCTTACGTATTTCAAAAATTCGAACCCTGCATCTGGATCTCGTTTACCATCTTTAAAATAGCTGACATCGGAAATGACTCCCAACAAATTGTGTTTGTACTTTTCAAAAAGGGATAATCCTTCTTCGTAGTTTGTTGCCAGCAAAATTTTTGGTCGACCACGCATTAGCATCATTGCCCTGTGTTCGTTTAAACCTTCAGACATGAACGAACGCGTTTGTTTTAAAATGATTTTATACATAATAGGCAAATACCTCGAATAGAATTTCAAAGAATCTTCTATTAGCAAAATGGCCTTAACACCAATTTGATTGATGTCTTTTTCGGCATTCATCCTATCTTCGGTAAGTTTAATAATGGCCAAGAAAATGTCAACATTTCCATTCCAATGAAACACAAAATCGATAATTCCTGCATTTTCGCTCAGTACCTTTTTTCGTAATTCAGAAGAATAGTGGCTTAGTGCGGCAATAGGTATGTTAGGGAAAGCCTCTTTTATAAGTTTGGATGATTCGAAAGCCCTATAATTGCCAATATCCAGCCACGTAATAACCAAGTCTATTTTATCTGAATTCAGTATTCCAATAGCTCTTTTAGCTGAGTTGGCATGAATAAAACTTGGTGGATATCTTAAGTTCAGCGCGGTATATTCATTAAAAATACGCTCATCAATCCTGCCATCCTCTTCCAACATATAAAAATCGTAGTTAGAACAAACAATAAGCACTTTGTTAATTCTGTTTTGCATCAATTGGTTAAATGCAACCTCTTCAAACTCATAATTTTTTATGTCTGGCAGTGGATTTCTGTTCATTTTTTATTGACATTTATTTTTCAAATGCAAGGTATAATTTTAAGCGTGAATTTTTATGATTTTATAAGGATTAATTGTTTTGCAAAAAAAAGCCACCTTTTCAGGCAGCTATATTTATTCAAATAAAACATATAATTTAAACTACGCCTTGCGCTAACATAGCATCGGCTACTTTAACAAAACCAGCAATATTGGCACCTTTCATATAATCGATATAGCCATCCTCTTGAGTGCCATATTTTATGCAAGCTTCGTGGATCTTTTCCATAATGGCTTTTAACCTTCTGTCCACTTTCTCACTTGTCCAATTCATTCGCAGAGAGTTTTGGCTCATTTCCAGCCCTGAGGTTGCAACTCCACCAGCGTTGGAAGCTTTTCCCGGGGCAAATAAAATTTTATTCGCTTGGTAAATTTCAATAGCTTCTATGGTTGATGGCATATTGGCACCTTCAATAACCATAAAACAGCCATTTTCAATCAATATTTTTGCATCTGGGCTGTGTATTTCATTTTGCGTGGCGCAAGGCATGGCAATATCACATTTCACTTTCCAAGGATTCTCATCTTTAAAAAAACTTGCTTTTGGATATTTTTTAACATACTCGTCAATTCTTCCGCGTTTTACATTTTTAAGATCTATTACAAAGGCCAATTTATCGGCATCAATACCTTCTTCGTCATAAATATAACCTGACGAATCTGATAAAGTAACCACTTTAGCACCCAATTG
This sequence comes from Lutibacter sp., assembly GCA_028696945.1. Classification (GTDB taxonomy): domain Bacteria; phylum Bacteroidota; class Bacteroidia; order Flavobacteriales; family Flavobacteriaceae; genus Lutibacter. Next base: position 19,872 of record JAQVGD010000023.1, on the reverse strand, counting down.
CGTAGCTTTTTCACAAGTATATTGGGAAACATTCCCAGATCCTGAAACAGTGACTGTTTTTCCTTTAATGCTATCTCCTCTATATTCCAACATGTTCTGGGCAAAATATACGCAGCCATAACCAGTTGCTTCTGGACGAATTAAAGAACCTCCATAAGCCATTCCTTTTCCAGTTAATACGCCCGTAAATTCATTTTTTAATTTTTTGTACATGCCAAATAAGTAGCCAATTTCTCTTTCTCCAACGCCCATGTCACCAGCAGGAACATCGGTATTAGGCCCAATATGACGAAATAATTCACCCATAAAACTTTGGCAAAAACGCATAATTTCCACATCCGATTTTCCTTTTGGGTCAAAATCGGATCCACCTTTCCCGCCACCCATTGGCAGCGTAGTCAATGAGTTTTTGAACACCTGTTCAAAAGCTAAAAATTTTAAAATACCCAAATTCACGGATGGGTGAAAACGCAAACCACCTTTGTAAGGTCCAATGGCCGAATTCATTTCAACTCTATAACCTCTATTGACCATAATTTCGCCCTCATCGTTAATCCATGGAACGCGAAACATGAGCACTCTTTCAGGTTCCACCATTCTTAATAAAATATTTTTGCCGTAATACTTTTCTGTATTGGCTATAAATGGAATAATTGATTCAGCAACTTCTTGTACAGCTTGCAAAAATTCAGGTTCATGTTGATTTCGTTCCTTTACCTCGTCCATGAATTTTTTTATAATTGGTTTCATCATCTCTGTTATTTTATTGATTAATTTTTTGTAAAATACATAATTGTAATGATATGCAAATAAAATACAATAATAATCACAAATAAGCTAATTTTGTTAAATTTTATTCACTAAATAATTAAAAGAGTTAAACTTTCAATAATTTTTTAGAAGGATGATTTAATTGGTTTAACATAAATATCTGGTTTTCGGACTTATTAACTCAAAAAATTTAAATTTCAACAACCAATTTATGTTCTTTAAACATCAGCTTGTATCTTAGAACATATCTTGGCTTTTATAAACATAAAATTATGTAGATTTGTAGCCTAATTTTTAGTAAAATGTTAGATAAAGTAAAAGAACTGATTGGTGAAGTATTGGCATTTGACACCACTTCCAAAGATGAAATTGAAGCTTTCAGAATTAAATTTTTGGGTAAAAAAGGATTGCTTAACGATTTATTTGAAGAATTTAAAAATGTAGCTCCTGCAGAAAGGAAAGATTTTGGGCAAGCGTTAAATACCTTAAAAAATTCAGCACAGGATAAAGTTACCCAATTAAAGGAAGCGTTAGAAAATTCAAGTGAACAAAAAGGAATTTATGGCGATTTAACGCGTCCTGCAGAACCTATTGAATTGGGTTCTCGCCATCCAATATCATTGGTAAGAAACAAAATTATCGAGGTGTTTTCACGCATTGGTTTTACCGTTTCTGAAGGCCTGGAAATTGAAGATGACTGGCACAATTTTACGGCGCTAAACCTACCAGAATACCATCCAGCACGTGATATGCAGGACACTTTTTTTATCGAAAAGAATCCGGATATTTTATTGCGTACTCACACCTCTTCGGTACAGGTGCGTTATATGGAAAGTCACAAACCGCCTATTCGCACAATTTCTCCAGGACGTGTTTTTAGAAATGAGGATATTTCGGCACGTGCACATTGCATTTTTCATCAGGTGGAAGGTTTGTATATTGATACCAATGTATCTTTTGCCGATTTAAAACAAACCTTGCTGTATTTTACCAAAGAAATGTTCGGAAAATCCAAAATACGCCTGCGTCCGTCTTATTTTCCATTTACAGAGCCAAGCGCTGAAGTTGATATCTATTGGGGATTGGAAACCGAAACCGATTATAAAATTACCAAAGGTACCGGCTGGCTGGAAATTATGGGTTGCGGAATGGTAGATCCTAATGTGCTTAAAAATACCAATATAGACCCTGAAATCTATTCTGGGTACGCCTTTGGAATGGGAATTGAACGCATTGCCATGCTGATGTACCAAATTCCTGATATCAGAATGTTTTATGAAAATGACGCTCGGTTTTTAGAACAGTTTAAATCGGTTTATTAAAGCCCCTAACCCCCGAAGGGGGAATTTAAAAATAATTATTAATTTCCTTCCCTCTGGGAAGGATTAAGGATGAGACAATGAAAAAAGACCTCCAAATTCCTGAAGTTACCGAGGTGTTTATGGCGATTGTGAAAGAATACAACGAAATTTTTCACTGTGATGATTGGAATGCCTACATCATTAACAATAAAGAAGTTGATTTAGAAATGGTTTTGGTGGTTTCAAAAGGCTATGATGAAGATCAATTGATTGAAACCTCATTACTGCGTCATAAAATTGAAAAACTTCCTGCAAAATCCTTCGCAAAAGTTGAATTGATGCAAGAAGACGTTTTAAAATTATCGAATTTTTTTAACGTTACTTTTTTTGAAGGAAATGCAATGTTCGATAAAAAATACTTGTTTGAAAAAGGAACTTTAAAAGAAGGCGCGTTAAGAATGATTCCTCTTTTAAATAAAAAAGGTATTTTGGTAAAATAATGTGTCTATTTAAAAAATACACAGAAAATAGTATCTTTTCCTGCGTTGTCAATTACAACTATTTTATATTCTTTAGGTTTATATTTCGAAAAATGTTTTAGGTAGGATTCAAAGATAGTGGTATCCACCCTATTAACTTCCCAAACAAAACTATCTCCGTTTTTTGGTGAATAACTACCATACAAATAGGTTCTTTAAATTTATGTTGATAATACCATTTAAACATTCCATTGTTTATCAAAATTTGTTATGCTCGTTTCAATTAACTAGAACATTATAAACATAAAATAAAATAAATTACATAAAATAAATTTAAAAAAAGTTGAATATAAAATTTTGGAGGCACATAACCTATAACTTAATAAGCTCTTGGCCAAATTCATTGACTTTTTCCCAGTTTGTGTATTCAATTTTAGCATCTGTGTTTGTGGGCCCTTTTGTCATCCACATAATTAATTGAATCATTTTTCGATCGAAGAACGAATATTTTTTATAGTCCAGTTTGCCAGCAAAAACTTTAACAAGGGTTGGTTTCCAGTCGATGGTTTTAAAAAATTTTACCACGTACGGATTTGTTTCAGGGGTATTTTTTTCTGGTTTTCGAGCAACCAAATTTACGGAGAAGAAGGCCGTTTTTATAGAACCAAGTGCTGTTTTATTCGTTTTTATAAATTCAATTACTTTATTGTTATGCACACCATATCTTATGCTTGCGCCTAAAACGAGTTTGTCATATTTGGTAATGTCTTCATTAAAATCATCAATTGAAATTAAATCAACTTCTTGATTATTTTGTTGAAGAACTTCTCTTAGTTTGTTACAAATTTTTAGTGTTTGTCCATCAACTGTTGAATACACTATTCCTATTTTAGCGTTCATTTCAATCATTTAAAAATTAAACCTTTTTTTGAGTTTACAAAAGCATATTAAAACAACGTCAAATGTACAAAAACTACTTGTGGTTTTGTAAAATTAATCCTTTCAAAAAGAATAAAATCAAAAAAAACCAGTCAATATTGACTGGTTTTAATTTTTTAAAAGATCGCGAATAAATATTAAATTACTTTTACATTTACTGCGCTTAATCCTTTTTTTCCCTCTTCTAGTTCGAATTCAACCTCATCTCCATCACTAATTTTGTCAATTAATCCGGTAATGTGTACGAAGTAGTCTTTTTTTGATGTTTCCTCGGTAATAAATCCAAATCCTTTAGCTTGGTTGAAGAATTTTACTGTTCCTTTTTTCATTATTAAAAAATTAATTAAAGCACTAAAGTACTAATAATTGCGCATGTTTCTGAATTTTTTTTGAGTTATTTTTAAAAAATATATATTGGGGATATAATCTATTGCTAATCCAATACCTCCGTCAATTCTTTAAAAATTTGTTTTGGATTTTTATTTTGGTATAATATTCCATAAACAGCATTAATAATAGGTGTTCTTGCCTTGTTTTTTTCATTTAATAAATAGGCGCTTTTCGTTGCATAATAACCTTCTGCAATCATACTCATTTCCAACATCGCACTTTTAACGGTGTATCCTTTACCAATCATATTGCCAAACATCCTATTTCGACTAAAAATGGAATATCCTGTAACTAATAAATCACCCAAATAGGCCGAGTTATTGATATTGCGTTTCATTTTATGCACTTTTCTTATAAAACGTTTCATTTCACGAATGGAATTTGACATTAAAACCGCCTGAAAGTTATCTCCATAACCCAATCCATGCGCCATACCAGCAGCAATAGCGTAAATATTTTTAAGCATCGCCGCATATTCAGTACCAATAATATCGTCAGAAGTTTTTGTTTTTATATAATTACTTGATAAAAATTTACTCAGAAGTTCTGCTTTTTTGGCATCCTGACAGGCAATAGTTAGGTAGGACAAACGTTCCATGGCAACTTCTTCCGCATGGCAAGGACCAGCAATAACGCCAATATTTTTAAAAGGAATTTTATAGTTTTTATGAAAATGTTCGCCTACAATCAATCCGCTTTCGGGTACAATTCCCTTTATGGCCGAAAACACAATTTTTGAAGAAAGGTCTTCCGTAATTTTATCCAATTCCTCTTTTAAAAATGCAGAAGGAATCGCAAAAATTAAAATATCACCATAACGCACCAAATCATTAATATCATTTGATAAATATAATTTTTTCCCATCAAGCTCAGCAGCGCTCAAATAATTTGGATTGTGTTCGTTTTCTTTGATATAATCAATAGCACTTTGATTTCGCATATACCAGCCAACCTGTTCTGAATTTTCACACAATATTTTTACGATGGCTGTTGCCCAACTTCCGCCGCCAAAAACGGCAATTTTAGGGTTTGTACTCATTTTTTAATTCTTTTAGAGACCAAAAGTAAAAAAACTAACTTAAATGCCCTCCTAAAAATAGGAAACTACCATTTTAAACGTACAAAATTATTTTATTGATACAATTTATGCCTCTAAATATTGAAAGTTTACAGATTTAAGCTTTTGTTTATCATTGTTGTCCGATAAAAATTCATAAAAAATAATTTATCTCAAAAAAAAACGAGACTTTAGAAACAGTTCGTCCCGCTGGAGATTTTTTTGGGGAAAATTGATCTTTCTACAAGCAGTAAGTCCCGATGGGATTAAAATAGCTTTGTTTAGGCCAAATGTTTATAGGAACATGAAATAATTTAGAAAGGCTCTAGTTTAATTGAGCGTTGATATTTAATTTCAAATCCATATTTCGGAGGTTTCAAGTTGGTTCGAACGTAGAAAATTCAGTTATTCCCTTTAGGGTTAGGGTAAAAATAATTGAATTTTCTACCCTTTGCTCTTTCCCCTCCCGATAGTTATTGTGACTAAAGCCGTGCCTGCTGGCAGGCAGGGGTAACAAAGTGCAGAAAATTAGATATTTCAATCATAGTAACCAGTATAAACTAGAGCCTTTAGAAATTAAAAATCCATCAGGCCGACCTGTTTATCAAAAATTTAATCTGACAATAATATTTGTTTATTTAGACTTAATATGTATTATTCTATAAAACATAAATCGATAATATATTTAATATATTTATAAATTCTTTTTGTTTCAACCCCAATCTTTTTCATAGCAATTTTCCCTTACCGTTTTCGGTGAGGGTTTTTTTATTACATTTGAACTTGATTAAAAGTGTCTGATTGATATGTGTTTTTTTATCAAGAAAAAGGGAATTTCCAAGGAGAAATCGCTTACAAATCTTAAAATCCTCGTATTAATAATGGTTTATGCGAATGGCGCACATAGTTAATACTTTTGTACATTTATGCTTTCATATTTACATTAAAATTCACCATTGAGCGCACTTAAACGATTTTTTAAAGACACCATTATATACGGAATTGCTGCGGTTTTACCGAGAGTGATTAACTTTTTACTGGTTCGCATACATACCGATGCTTTACCAGCCAGCAATTACGCCGAAAACACCAACTTTTATATTTGGATTGCCTTATTTACCGTGGTAATAACTTTTGGTATGGAAACCGCATTTTTCAGGTTTTACAAATCTGAAGAAAAAAAGGATACGCTAATTTCAACCTCATTTATAAGCGTATTTGTTGCCGGGCTGGTGTTTGTGACAATCGCTTTTATATTTTCTGGCTTTTTTACCAATATATTCGACTTCAGCCAAAATCCGTTGCAGTTTAAATTATTAATTAGCATATTGGCGATTGATGCCGTTTCCGTAGTTCCTTTTGCATATTTACGTGCCTCAAACAGGCCTATAAAATACGCGGTAATCAAAATGATTAATGTGGGTATCATTGTGGCGATAAACTTGGTTTTTTTGAAGTTTATTCCTGAATTTAAAGCTAGTGGAAAAAACATTCCAGAATTTTTAAATACTATATTCAAAAGTACTTCCATTGTTAATTTTATATTTATTGCCAACCTTATAGGAAGTGTCGCTTCATTAATTTTACTGTTGCCGTTTCTGCTGAAATTTAAATGGTATTTTAACGCTGTTCTTTTCAAAAAAATGCTGAATTACAGTTGGCCAATTGCTGTTGCAGGAATTGCTTATGTTATTAACGAAAACCTAGACAAGCTTTTAATTGGTCAAATGATGGATAAAACTGCCATGGGTATTTATTCGGCCTGTTATAAATTGGCAATTTTTATGAATTTATATATTATGGCCTTTCGTTTGGGTGCAGAACCGTTCTTTTTTAACCATTCTGACCATAAAGATGCCCGGGAAACTTATGCCAGAATTTTAAACTATTTTATTATTGTTGGTGCCTTGGTTTTTGTGGGAATCGTGGTTTTTCTTGATGCCATAAAACAATTGTTTATCAATGAACAATATTGGGAAGCCATTGCGATTGTGCCCATTGTTCTATTGGCCAATTTATTTTTGGGCATATACCATAATTTGTCTATTTGGTACAAATTAACTGATAAAACAAGTTATGGAATGCTATTTTCTATCATTGGCGCAATAATTACCATTATTATCAATGTTGCTTTGATACCTATAATTGGTTATATTGCATCGGCTTGGGCAACACTTTTGGCTTATGGAAGTATGATGGTACTGTCCTATTTTATTGGAGATAAGCATTATCGAGTCCCTTATAATTTAAAAAAATCAGGCAGTTATTTGCTGGTTTCCATCGTGCTGTCATTCATATCCTTTACCTATTTTAGGGAAAATTATTTGGTTTCTGTTTCCTTAATTCTTTTATTTGGAATACTTATTTTTTGGAATGAAAAAAAGGAAATTTTAGCCATGATTAAACAGTAATTTTTAATATAGTATAAATAAATTATGGTAACAGCGAAATTTAATCAGCATAATAAAATTCTAGAAACTACTTTTGAAGAAAATGTTATTTTGTCTGAAATTGTAAATTATATTAGGGAAACAAAAGAGAACGTCTTCTATCCCAGAAAATTAAAAATTTTAACTGATTCGCGTAATGCAATCTTTAATTTCACCATCGAAGATTTGGAAATTATAGTGAAAGAAAATTATGAATCATTAGAAAAATATGAGATGATTATTGATGCCATAATTATTGATGATCCAAAAAATACCGTACTTTCTATGCTATATCTTGAGCTCGTAAAAACAAATAAATACAAATTTGAGATTTTTTCCACTAAAAAAGCCGCTGAAAATTGGTTAAATAACTATTAAAATGAAAATCGCATTTTATTTTTTAACAATCGCCATTTTCACTATTTCGACGCTATTTTCCCAAAACACTTCTGAAAAAATATCGACGGCAACTTCAAATGTTTCCTTACTGAAGAAAGAATTTGTAATTCCCAACCTCAACAATATCAGCCATAAAATTTGGATTTATTTACCGCCAGATTACAACAGCACTTCAAAAAAATATTCGGTAATTTATATGCACGATGCCCAAAATTTATTTGATAAATCAACCTCTTATGCAGGAGAATGGGAAGTTGATGAAACCCTAAATAAATTGTATGAAAAAACAGGAAAGGGATTTATTGTTGTGGGAATTGAAAACGGAGGGGAAGAACGTATCAACGAATATACGCCTTGGAAAAACGAAAAATATGGCGGCGGAAAAGGCGCAATTTATGTGGATTTTATTGTAAATATACTAAAACCTTATATCGATAAAAATTATCGAACTAAATCCCAACAAAAATATACCGGATTAATAGGCAGTTCTTTGGGCGGATTGATTTCATATTACGGCGGACTTCAATATCCAGAAACCTTCGGAAAAATTGGTGCCTTGTCAACTTCATTTTGGTTTTCGAAAAAAGTTGTAGATTTTACCCAAGAAAAAGGAAATTTAAAAAATGTAAAACTATTTTTGCTGGTGGGCGGAAAAGAAGGCGAAGATACGGACAAGGACACGCAAAAAATGAAAGAATTATTGTTGAAAACAGGCTTTAAATCCAAAAATCTGAAAACAAAAATAAATCCAGAAGGCGAACACAATGAGGCTTTTTGGAGAAGTGAATTTTTAGAAGTTGTTTCCTGGCTTTATCACATAAAATAACAAAATATCATGCAAATACAAATTACCAACAAATCGAAACACGCATTGCCAAATTATGAAACAGACGCTTCCGCAGGAATGGATTTGCGCGCCAATATTGATGAATCCATCACGCTAAAACCCCTAGAACGCACCATTGTAAAAACTGGATTATTTATTGCACTTCCTGTTGGTTTTGAAGCCCAAGTTCGTCCGAGAAGCGGACTCGCAGCAAAAAATGGTATTACCGTTTTAAATGCTCCTGGCACTATTGATGCCGATTATAGAGGAGAAATCGGCATTATTTTAGTTAATTTATCCAATGAAGATTTTGTGATAAATGATGGCGAACGCATCGCACAATTGGTTATCGCCAAACACGAACGGGCAAGCTGGGAAGAAGTTGACGTTTTAAGCGAAACAAAACGCGGTACAGGTGGATTTGGAAGTACAGGTGTTTAGAAATTAATCTTTTGTGTTTTTTTAACAAAAAAATATGTAGCTTTCACAAAATCTTAAAAAAATAATGATAGATATTGATGTAAAAACTTTATTTGTTTTCACTGCTGCAGCAAATATATTTATTATTGCACTATTTGCCACTTATGTTAAATTATATAAGGTAAAAAATCCTATCATCAATATTTTTATGTTATCAAGATTGTTGGGTATCATTTTTTTAATTATGCTTTCATTGCGAGACGGTACGCCAAATCAGCTAGGAATTATAATAAATACCACCATAAATATATTTATTGTTTTTTACGAAATTTATTGCATTTCTTTTATAGAGCGTAAATTTGATTCAAAACATTTTAAACGATTTCTATTAATCCCGTTATTTTTTTCCATTGCGCTAAGTTTTTTTAGTGCGGTTTCAGTTAGTGAAAGAATAACTGCTGTCTCCTTAAGTGTTTCAATAATGTATGCTTTTACCGCCTATATTCTTTTAACAGAAAAAGGAAAAACTAAAATCCAGTTTCTAACCGGATACATATTGGCGATGGTGTCCTTGGCACTCTTTATACGCGCATTGGGTGCATTTTTTGAAGTTGGCGTAAAAATGGCTTCAACAAATTATATGCTGATTTTACCACTCATATTTTTCTTGATTCTTAACTTGGTCATTCCTTTACTGCTAATTTTTATTTTAAAAGAAAAAGACAATCTAAAACTAAGCGAGTTAAACAAAAGCAAGGACAAATTTTTCTCAATTATTGCCCATGATTTAAGAGGTCCGTTTGGTGGTCTTCAACAAATTGGAGAACTTCTTTGGTTAAATAAAAACAAAATCAGTGATGAAAAAAGAGAGAAACTAACCAAAGTTCTTTACCAAAACAGTAAAAACACCTTTAACTTATTGGATAATTTATTAAAATGGGCTAGTGCCAACGCTGGATTGATTAGTTATAAGCCCTGCAAATTAAATCTTCATAAAATTGCACTTAACAATATGAGACTTTTTAATTCTCAAGTCAGATTTAAAAATCTTGGGTTAAGCTGTAATTTTGAAAGCGAATTATTTATTTATGCAGATTTTGATATGATAGATACCGTTATTAGAAATCTAATCTCAAATGCCATAAAATTTACCCCAAATGGCGGAAAAATTGAAATTGTTTTAGAGAAGGTTGACAAAACCAACAATACTTGCACTATTGCAGTAATTGATAACGGAATTGGTATGCCCAAAGATTCTCAATTAAAAGTTTTTGAGATAGATGCAACAGTCTCAACCTTAGGAACTAACGAGGAAACTGGAACTGGATTGGGTTTAAAACTTTGTAAAGAATTTTTAACTATAAATAAAGGAACTATTTGGATTGAAAGTAATGAAAACAGGGGAACTGGCGTTTTTATTTCATTGCCAATCGAAAATAAATAACTAATTAGCTGCTTTTTTTGTTAATTTCAAAAATACCTGCTGATTGTTTCGTAACTTTTTAGGATGTTCAAAAAATAAGGTTGTTTTATTTAAAATTGCTTCAATGAGATAATGGCTTCCTTCAAAATAAGAAGAAATTACTGTTGCTTTTATGCCTTCTTTTGCGGTTAATTTAATCTCATTTGGATACAATAAAATCATTTTTTTTGAAGTGGTGTTCGAATCAATTTCGTTTAATGGAATCTTATTAATTTCATCAAAAAAAGAAGCAATATAAGCACTTTTCGGATTTGAATATAATTTTTCAGGAGTGTTTTTTGCAATTAATTTTCCATTTCTGATCACTAAAATTTTATCGGCAAAAGAAAGTGCATCAGTAAAATCATGTGTTGCCACAATGCACAAAATATTTTTCGACTTTAAATATTTGAAAAGATTTCTTCTCAGTTTGTTTTTTCTAAAATTATCTATGTGGCTGAAAGGTTCATCGAGCAATAAAACTTCGGGTTCTTTAGCAATGACTTTGGCGATAGCGACACGTTGTTTTTGGCCGCCACTCAAGTTTTTAACTTTCGTTTGAGAAAATTCAACCATATCAACAATTTTTAGCAATTCCTTTATGCGTTTACCCTTGTTTTTATCCTGACTGGAAATATATTTACCAATATTTTCTTCAACCGTAATAAAAGGCATTAAATCGGAATCTTGCGGTAAATATTTCATGAAATCTTCACCTGGAATTAACCTAAAATTTGGACCAAGCAACTTTTCATCATTCCAAGAAACAGTTCCCTTTTCAATGTGAAGAAGTCCATAAATAATTTCCAAAAGTGTACTTTTTCCAGAGCCACTTTCACCAATAATAGCAATATAATCTCCTTTATTGGCTTTAAAGCTAATATTTTTTATGACTTCTTTTGAAGTGTATCCAAACGATATTTCGGTTACTTTTAACATTAAATTATTCAAACCCTATAAGAAAAAGTGCATCGCCCTGATTTACAACTGGAGAATGGTTCGAATTTAAAACATAGCCTTCCTGATTGTTTTTAAAAGCACTTTCAAATCCTCCAAAAGGATCGGAAATACTTCCTAATTTTACTCCCTTTTCAACCTTTTGACCAACGCTCACATCCGATCTGTACATACCTGAATGTTTTGCCCTAATCCATTTTGAGCTTTTAATAATGATGGGTGGTTTTTTATCATTTGAATTTGAAATTTTAGAAGAAAAATCTCTTAAACCTAACTCATGCATAATGTTTATTGCTCCTTGAATTCCAATTTTTGTTACTGTTTTGTCTAAATTAAGTGATTTTCCACCTTCAAACAGCAACACTTTTTTGCCTAGTTTTGTCATGGATTTTCTAAACGTGCGTTCTTGGCTTTTGCTATAAACAATATATGGCGAACCGAAAATTTTTGCCAATTTAAAAGTTTCATCATCGCCCTCATCAATTCTTATTTGAGAATAATTAAAACGTTGGGCACCTCCTGTATGATAATCAATACAATAATCTATGTGTGGAATAACTTCCTTCATAATATGATAGGCAAATCGACTTGCTAAAGATCCAGTATTGGAGCCTGGAAAAACACGATTTAAATCTCTTCCGTCAGGAAATTCCCTGCTTTGGTTTAGAAATCCAAACACATTTAAAAGCGGAATACATATAACCGTTCCAATTTCTGGTTTATTCAATCCTTTGGACACAATTTGACGCACAATTTCAACGCCATTGGTTTCGTCTCCATGAACGCCACCAATTAACAATAAACAAGGTCCTTCCTTTTTTCCTCTAGAAACAATAATGGGCACTTCAATTTTAGAACGTGTGTTTAGCCTAGCAAAGTCCATATTAACCTGCACAGATTCACCTAGCCCAATTTTATGATTTAGAATTTTCATTTGTTTAACCTTATTATTTCTTTGCGGTCAGACGAAATTTGCATATAAATATTTCAATTGGTATGAAATATTGAATGCCAATTCCATATTAATCTATATCTACGTGTCTTTCAATGTAATGAATAATTTTTCCTGCAATATCAATTCCTGTCGCTGCTTCAATACCTTCTAAACCTGGAGAAGAATTCACTTCTAAAATAAGTGGACCTCTGGCCGATTGCAAAATGTCCACCCCAGCAATTCCCAACCCCATAATTCGAGCTGCTTTTAAAGCCGCATTTTCTTCATCTATGGATAATTTTACAATTTCCGCAGTACCTCCGCGGTGTAAATTTGAGCGGAATTCACCTTCTTTGCCTTGCCTTTTCATAGCACCAACAACTACGCCATCCACAACAAATACACGTATGTCTGCACCTTTTGCCTCTTTAATGAATTCCTGAGCAATTACCCTCGCATGAAGTCCGTTAAAAGCTTCCAACACCGATTCGGCCGCATTATCATTTTCAGCCAAAACAACGCCTAAACCTTGTGTTCCTTCTAGTAATTTTATCACTATTGGTGTTCCGCCAACATCTTTAATAACGTCTTTAACGTTTTTTGAATAGTTTGTAAATACGGTTTTTGGCAAACCCAAACCAGCGCGTGACAGCACTTGTAAACTTCTTAATTTATCTCTTGAGCGCATTAATGCTTGAGATTCAATAGCGGTAAAAACCTTCATCATTTCAAATTGACGCACTACTGCTGTTCCGAAAAAAGTTACAGAAGCACCAATTCTTGGTATTACAGCATCTATATCTTTAAGTAATTCGTGTTTATACCTTATTGCTGGTTTCTTCTTTTCAATAATAATATCACATTTTGAATGATCCACCACCAACATTTCGTGATTTCGAGCCTTTCCAGCTTCAATTAGTCTCCTTGTGGAATATAAATTAGGGTTTCTTGATAAAACAACAATCTTCATGTTAAATTTTAATAATTATGTTTTTAAATGATAGGTTTTTTTTTGAAGTATCAACCATAAACTTTTTTGACAGAAATTTTCTTCCCAACAATACGGGAAATTTCATCGAACCTCTTTCTGTCAGAGAAAGTTCAATGGAATGAATTTCATTAAAAATAAGTATTTCTGTTTTAATTAAATACCTGTTCTCTATAATTCCGTTGGAACTTTTAATTTTTTTTTGGGTAAACTCAGTGAATATAAAATATTTTTCGTGGTATTTTTCGTGTTTAGGATCTAAAAACTGACATTTTAAAATTCCATCTTCTTCTTGAATACTATGACAATGAAAACTGGATGTAAACGCTCCTGAATCAATTTTTATATCAATATTAAACAGTTCGAGTTTAGGAAAATCAACAATATCTGTTCTGCCAAGCAACGTTTTTACGTTAGTTTTTTTCAAAAGAAATAGGAAGGGCTAATGTTAAAAAAATATTTTGAATTGTATTTTATTTTTGCAAAGTTAAACTATTATTGGCTATTATGAGTGTTTTTATTTTTCAGGCGTTGATAAGTAGCTTCTTAATTGCCTTTTTTTGAGTATTATAAATCAAAAAAAGGAAGTGGATTTTTAATCCACCTCCTTCTATTTTTATGCTAATTTTTAAAAATAACTTTTTAATCTTTTTTAGTCATGGCATTGATGGCTTCTTTGATCTTCGTTTCCAATTCGTCGGACAATTCAGGATTGTCTTTTATCAAAACTTTCACGGCATCACGCCCTTGACCCAATTTTGTTTCGCCATAGCTAAACCAAGAACCGCTTTTTTTCACAATGCCCAATTCTACCCCCAAATCCAATATTTCTCCATCTTTAGAAATACCTTCACCGTACATAATATCAAATTCAGCCGTTCTAAAAGGCGGAGCCACTTTATTTTTAACCACTTTAACTTTAGTGGCATTTCCTATTACTTTTTCGCCATCTTTAATTTGTGTTTTTCTTCTGATGTCTAAACGAATAGACGCGTAAAACTTAAGGGCATTACCTCCTGTTGTTGTTTCCGGATTTCCAAACATTATGCCAATTTTATCACGCAATTGGTTGATAAATATAACGGTACAGTTTGTTTTGTGAATGGTTCCTGTTAATTTACGAAGTGCTTGCGACATCAATCTTGCGTGCAATCCCATTTTAGAATCGCCCATTTCGCCTTCAATTTCACTTTTTGGCGTTAATGCTGCAACCGAGTCAATCACTACAATGTCAATGGCGCCAGAACTGATTAAATTATCGGCAATTTCCAATGCTTGTTCTCCGTAATCAGGTTGGGAAATAATTAAATTATCAATATCAACCCCTAGGTTTCCAGCATAAAATCGATCAAAAGCATGTTCAGCATCAATAAATGCAGCAATGCCGCCCGCTTTTTGGGCTTCAGCAATGGCATGCAAGGCCAAGGTTGTTTTCCCTGATGATTCCGGTCCGTATATTTCAATAACCCTTCCGCGCGGATAACCGCCAACGCCCAAGGCAATATCTAATCCCAATGAGCCTGTTGAAATGGCTTCAATATCACTTATAGCAACATCGCCCATTTTCATTACTGTTCCTTTTCCGTAGGTTTTATCTAATTTATCAAGTGCTAATTGTAATGCTTTTAATTTTGCTACTTTTTCTTTGTCTTCTGCCATAATTTTAATAAAATGAGTTAAAATAATTTGCCGCTAAATTATAAAAAAGTATGCTAGCTTTTACCATAAATATAAATAAGTATGAACAAAAAATAAGGATTATACCAAGTTGTTCAGTTTTGCATATAGCAACAACACCACTGTTTTAGCATCGTTTATTTCCCCTTTTGAAACCATCTTTAACGCGGTGTCAAAATTAATTTCCAACACTTCAATTTCTTCTTGTTCTTCTTCCAAACCACCACCGGCACTTATTTTCATTTCATCGCTATATTCAGCAACAAAATAATGTATTTTTTCTGTGACAGCACCAGGTGTTGAATACAATTCGAATACTTTTTTAGGATTGGATATTTTAAAACCTGTTTCTTCTTCAACCTCTTTTATGATACAAGATTCTGGATTGTCCTCATCTAATAAACCAGCACAAACTTCAATCATCATTCCTGTAGCATTGCCATTTAAATAGCTTGGCATTCTAAATTGTTTGGTAAGAATCACTGTTTTTTTAGCGGGATTGTACAATAAAATCGCTGCACCGTCACCGCGGTCATAGCACTCCCTGCTTTGGATTTGCCATTCTCCGTTTTTTGTTTGGTACTCAAAATCTACCTTATCAAGTTTGTAATGCGCGTTCGACAAATTTTTAATGCCGATTATTTTTACTTTCAGATTGCTCATTCATTTAGTTTTTTATCATGGCAATATGCGGAATATCATCTTCTAAATAACCTTTACCAACTTGAATAAATCCATGAGATTCGTAAAACTTTTTTAAATATAATTGTGCCGATATTTTTATGGAGGTTTCATTGAAGAATTCTTTTACTGCTTCAACGGAATGCTGAAATATTACATGACCATACCCAAATTTACGTTCGTTTTTAGCGACTACCACCCTGCCGATACTTGCTTTATCAAAATAGTCGGCAGATTTAAAAATTCGGCAATACGCCACAATTTTATCATTTTTTAATCCGATGATATGCAATGCTTTTTGGTCTTTTCCGTCGATATCCTGATATACGCAATTTTGTTCAACCACAAAAACTTCAGCGCGCAATTGCAAAATATCATACAATTCTTTGGTGGACAATTCAGTAAATGGTTTTGTTAAAATAGTGAGCATCTTAGTCTTGAATTATAATTTCTTTAGCGTCGTTTCTGTTATATTCTGGCTGCAAATTAGAATGTTGGATATCAAATTTTTTCAATAATAATTTTTCAATTTCTTCACAAATAAAATCAAATTCAGATAACTTTATATCTGCGTTAAATTCTAAATGCGCTTCAAAATGAGATTCGTGATCGTTTAATTGCCAAACATGGATATGATGGATGTTTTTTATACCTGTTACTTTTTGCACTTCAACCACAACCTCCTCTATTTTTATGTGTGATGGTGAAAAAAGCATTAAAATTTTTAGGGAATCTGCTAAAATATCCCAGCTCATATAAATTAAATAAATTGAAATTATTAAGGTTAGTAAGGCATCAATCCAATAAATCTGGTAATATTTCATGAGTAAACCGCCAATTAAAACCGCCACTGAAGTCAGCATATCCGACAATAAATGCAGATAAGCACTTTTCATATTCAAGTTGCGTTTGGCGTCATTTTTTAATAATAAAACACTCAACCCGTTTGCCAAAATTCCTAAAATAGCCAACCAAATTACCAAGCCACTTTTAATTTCATGAACTTCAGAAAAACGTTTTATCGCTTCAATACCCAAAAAAACAGCAATTACAATTAAAGTTGCCGCATTAAAAAATGCGGCTATCATTTCAGCTCTTTTATAGCCAAAAGTATATTTTAAAGTTTGCTTTTTTCTGCGTGTGAGTATATTGGCACCATAACTTATTATTAAGGAAACAACATCAGAAAAATTATGGACTGCATCAGAAATTAAAGCCAAACTTCCCGAAACAAAACCTCCAATAAGTTGTGCAACCGTGATTACAATGTTTAAAACGATAGAGAAAAGTAAATTTTTTCCTGTTAAAGTTTGGTGTTCGTGGTTATGGTTTTGACCCATTTTTGAATTACAATTTAATTTTTGAATGGACAGGTCGCGACCTATCACTACTTTCCAGTTAGCAAGGGATTTTATCAATTCTTGTTTGGTGACGACCACCTTCAAATTCAGTTGTCAAAAATATTTCCACAAAACCCAAAGCCTGCTGTAAGGAAACAAAACGCGCCGGAATACTTAGCACATTAGCGTTGTTATGCGCGCGGGCAAGTGCCACCAATTCGTTGTTCCAACACAACGCGGCTCTAATTCCCTGATGTTTGTTAGCCGTCATTTGGGCACCGTTTCCACTGCCGCAAAGCGTAATTCCAAAATCCGATTTACCACTTTCCACAGCATTTGCAACCAGATGAATAGTATCTGGATAATCCATGCTCTCATCTGTATCGGTTCCAAAGTTTACTACTTTATACCCTTTTCTCTCCAGTTTTTTTATAATTTCAAATTTATATTGCGTTCCTGCGTGATCATTTCCTATTGCGATGGTCATAAGTAAATTATTGATACATTAATAGGTACAAAAGTACAAATTCATAGTTATTAACTGTTAAAAATATAATTGTTAATAATATTTTTTAATATATTGATTAACAACTACATTATCATAAAACCGATTTGTGAATAACTATAGGCTTAAAATTGAAAAGTAATTTTTGATATGTAATTTGAATGTTGTAATGCAAAAACCAATAATTACTGCGCAACTATTTTTATCATTTTTTAAAATTAGTTTTTAACATTTTTATAGGCTATTGTAAACAATTTGAAACAAAATACTTATTAAATAAATCTTAAAAAATAGCTCTTTTAAGATTGTTTATAACCTATTTAATTTGTTTGATTTTTAATGGATTAAATTTTTATAAACTGTTTATATCTTTTAATAAGTGAACTATAAAAATTAAAACCAATAAATTTATTGTACTTATTAACACACAATCATATCCAACATTTTTTTTAAATTTTTAAATTAAAATTTTTATTATAATATAGGATGTTGATAACATTAAAACTTGAATTTTAATCTTTACTGAAAGGAACAAAAAAATGCATGCTTTTGGAAAGAGAACAAACCAATTTTCATTCATAATAATAGTCCAATTTTGAATTTTAAAATTACTAAATTTTGTAATATAATTTTACAATAATCAATTTAGGGTAAAAAAATTGTACTTTTGAATAAAATAAAAGAGCATAAAATCAATGTCGAAAAGAAAAGAATTCCATAAAAAGAAAGGAAATGAGATTAAAGATTTGACCCAAAAAATATCAAAAATATTAAATCAATCTCCTGATAAAAGTTTCAATTACCGTCAAATCTGCGCTAAATTAGAAATCACGGATACCAACGGAAGAAATCAAATTATCCAAAAATTAGAAGAACTAAAATCCCAGAAAAAGATTGAAGAAACTGAGCGAGGCAAATATAAAATATCAGTGCTTTCAAGATATTATATTGGTACTATTGATGCAACAACAAATGGTAACGGTTATTTTATTTGTGATGAATTTGACCACGATATTTATATTCCAGCAAGAAATTTAAACAGAGCTTTACATAAAGATACCGTAAAAATATATTTATACAAACGTCAAAAAAATAGCAGAGAAGAAGGAGATGTTGTTGAAATTATCAAACGCGCAAAAACAGAATTTGTTGGCGTATTGCAGTTGAATAATAATTTTGGGTTTGTAATTCCTGACGATTCAAAAATGTATGCTGATATTTTTGTGCCGAAAAACAAACTTAAAAATGCAGAACACGGTGTAAAAGTATTGGTAAAAATGGTTGATTGGCCCGAAAATTCGAAAAATCCTTTTGGCGAAATTTTAGAGGTTTTAGGAAAACCAGGTGATCACGATACGGAAATTCATTCCATACTTCTAGAATATGGCTTGCCATACAAATTTGAAGAAAAAGTTGAAAATGAAGCTGCAAAACTTGTTGTGGAAATTACAAAAGAAGAAATTGCCAAACGCAGAGACATGAGACATGAGCTTACGTTTACCATAGATCCTAAAGATGCTAAAGATTTTGATGATGCGTTGTCGTTTAAAATTATGGAAAATGGGAATTATGAAATAGGAATCCATATTGCTGACGTTTCCCATTATTTGCATGAAAATACTTTTTTAGATGATGAGGCTTATAACAGGGCAACCTCAGTTTATTTGGTAGATCGTGTGGTTCCAATGCTTCCTGAAGTATTGTCTAATGGCGTTTGTTCCTTGCGTCCAAATGAAGAAAAACTGACTTTTTCCGCCGTTTTTGAAATAAATAATAAATCTCACGTAGTAAATGAATGGTTTGGGAGAACAGTTACCAATTCCAATCAACGATTTTCTTATGAAGAAGCGCAGGAAATAATTGAATCAAAAGAAGGGACAATTTCACAGGAAGTTTCTATTTCAGGAAAACAATATACTGTTGAACCTGAAATAGTTATTGCAGTTTTAAAAATGGATGAATTGGCTAAAATTCTTCGTAAAAAAAGATTGCAGCAAGGTGCCATAACATTTGACAGGGCTGAAGTAAAATTTATTTTGGATGAAAATTCTGAGCCGACTGGCGTTTATTTCAAAGAGGCAAAAGAAGCCAATAAATTAATTGAAGAATTTATGTTGCTGGCTAACAGAAAAGTTGCCGAATTTGTGGGTAAAAGTAAAGGAGTTCCAAGTAAAAACACTTTTATATATAGGGTTCACGATGAACCAAATATAGATAAATTAGCTGCGCTTCAAACCATAGTAAGCAAGTTTGGTTATAGCAATAAAATTGATACTTCAAGCAAAGAATCAACAGCCGCCTCCTTAAATAAATTATT
>JAQVGD010000176.1 GCA_028696945.1 Lutibacter sp. | reverse complement strand
TTCTTTAACAGAGTATAATCGTTCCAGTAAATATAAGCCATCAATGTTTTTTAAAAAAATATCCATAACTATTAATGGTGGATTCATCTCTTTAACCTTTTCAAAAATTTCCAGTGGATCGGCTAATAATTCAATTTTTAAGCCAGCAGTTGTTAAAACAAAGCGTATTAATTCAGCAAAACGGCTATTATCAAATATTAATAAAATTGGATTCATACTTTCAATCCCATTCCACAAAAAATGGGATATTTCAAATTTAGTAAATTCTTTTGGCAAATATTTCAATTTCATCCTAAACCTTATAAATATCATTCAATAATACATTTTTAATTAATATCTTTATTGCAAGACATTGATGATGCAATTGGTTAAAATGTAAAATATTGATGTGATTACAGAATGCGGTTTTTTGAAAAAAATGATTGGATATTCATTAATCAATAAATTGATTATTTTATAATTTATCAATTCTAAATACTAAATAAATCTAATTAATATGTTAACATTTAAAAATTTTAATATTGCCGATTGGTTTTCATTTTATAGAATTGCTGCCGCACCTTTTTTATTGATTATTTTATGGGTTGGGAATCGAGAACTTTTTACATGGCTTTTGTTGGTAAGTTATTCAACAGATGCTATTGATGGGTTTTTAGCGCGAAAGTTAAAAATAACAAGTGCAAGAGGCTCGCAATTGGATTCTTTTGGAGATCAAATCACTTTTATAGTTGGGTTAATTAGCGTTGTAATTTACGAATATGATTTTGTAAAAGCGCATGCGTTTTTTATAATTATGGTTTTGGCAATTTATGTTTTTCAGATGGTTATAGCATTTTTTAAATATAGAAAAGCAACTGCTTTTCATACCTATTTGGCGAAATTATCAGCAATTATACAATCTATATTTATACTTTGGTTGCTGTTTTTTGGTCCAATTTACTGGTTGTTTTATGTCATGATTTTTTTGGGTTTGTTGGAAACCATTGAAGAGATTGCCCTTATTTTTATGTACGACAAGTGGGTTGCTGGAGTGGGAGGTATTTATTGGGCACTTAGAGATAAAAGGAGATTAAACAATCATATTAAAACAAATTAATCCTAATAGGCTTTGCCATGCGTTCATATTCATTTTTTACCATTATTCTTTTATGTTTGGCAATATTGCTTGTCGATACCCTGTCATTTTATTGGTTGCAATCCATAACCTCATTATTGCAATCGGTATTTTTACAAAACTTAATCAACATTGTTTTCTGGATATTCACATTAGGTTTAATCACTTCAATTATTTTGTTGAGAAGTCGGCTTGAAACGTTGCATCCATATAGAAAACAGTTGCTTGTAACTTCATTTTATGGACTTACAATTTCGTCTTTTATTCCAAAAATTATTTTTGTGATTGTTATTTCTATCCTATATTTTACAAACTTTGTTTTTTCAGATGAAGAATCTTTAATTGCAATTCCAATTATTGGTTTATTTTCAGGGTTTTTGCCTTTTTTTGTAATTCTTCACAGTATTTTCAGAACACTTTACCGATTTAAAATTCATCGCATTAAAATTAATATTAAAGATTTGCCTTCATCTTTTGAAGGATTGCGCATTGTTCACATTTCCGACCTTCATCTTGGAAGCTTTAATTCGCGCTATCATATTTTAGACCGTGCAGTTAAAATAATTAACCAGTTAGAACCCGATTTTATTTTTTTTACCGGTGATCTGGTTAATAACCATGCTTGGGAATTGAAAGGTTGGCAAACGGTGTTGAAAAAATTAAACGCTAAAATGGGTAAATATGCGGTTTTAGGAAATCATGATTATGGAGATTACAGCGATTGGAAATCGGAAGAAAGGAAACGGGCCAATTTTGAAACTATCAAATATTTTTATAAAAAAATTAATTTTAAATTACTATTAAATGAAGCTGTAAGCATAGAAAAAGATGGTCAAAAAATTGCCATTGTGGGCGTAGAAAACTGGGGAAATCCACCGTTTAAACAATATGGCGATTTAAAAATGGCTTTAAAAAGTATAGCCGAAATTCCTTTTAAAATTTTGCTTTCCCACGATCCTTCACATTGGAATGAAGAAGTTACCGATAAAACAACTATTGCACTCACGCTTTCTGGACATACACACGGAATGCAGGCAGGAATTAATATCAAAAGCAAAAATTGGAGTCCGATTCAGTATAAATACAAACAATGGGCTGGCTTGTATAAAAATTTAAACCAATACTTATATGTAACCCGAGGTTTGGGTTGGATGGGATTTCCAGGAAGGCTTGGAATGAGGCCCGAAATTACGCTGATTGAACTCTACAAATAAAATAAATTTTTGAAAATTATTAATTTCTCTTCTTACCAGTATTCCTTCTGCTTGTGTTACTTCTGAATTTATTATTGTTATGATATCTTTTTATGTCATCATCAAAATAATTATTAATTCTAACACGATGACTTCGCCTAAAATCGACATGGTTAAATCTTGAAGGTAAAACATTGGCACTTACCCAAATACCATTATTCAAATAGAGGTAACTTCTTAAAGAAAAATCATAATAAATTTCATGTTCAGGAAAATATATATAGCGTACCACTTCAGCTCGGTTAGGATAAAACCATGGCGGCGGCGGTGTTCCTATTCTTGAAGTGACCAGTACAGGTCCACAACTTTCTAATGACAAAGTAACGGAAAACAGAAGGGCAAAAGTTAAAAAAATGGTTTTTTTCATAATTGTAGCATTTAATAAATTCAATTTACGAAATAACAAAAATGACGGAAATGACATATATCAACAGTAAAATTTAGGTTTGATATATTGATGTCTAAACAATAGCAAAAAGCGAATAATAAAAAATTATTTTTCAGCTTCTTTTCGTTGTTGTCGTTCTAATTTCCTAAAATAACCCCTAAACAAAAAGTTGTGTTTTAAAGCTTCCATATTTTCGTTTAAACGTGCGCTTCCTTCCTTAATGTTTTTCATTGTTTCGTCAATATTATTGACTAAAATAGTATCGTTGACCATATAATTTAAAGTGCCTTTTCCATTTTTAACCTCTAAAACAACTTTATTTAAATTGTTTATTACGGAATCAATACCGCTGCTTGATTTTTCCATATTGTCAATAATCGATTTCATTTTATTTGCGGAAACAGTATCGCTTAACAAAACAGCGGCCATGCTTTCATCATAATTAATGGCGGTAATAATTTTTTTCAATTCATAAACTGTTGATGAAGCACTTGCGCTCGCCGTTTTTAAATTTACAATAGTTTGTTTTACTTCAGAAGCCATTTCAGCATCTTCAATCAACATACCAATAGTGCCTTTTCCTTCTTTAATACCCGCTGTTATCTTCAATAAATCTGAAGTTAACTTGGCGGCATTGTCATTGGTGGTATTAAGTGTTTCGAGCATATCGGTGGTTGATGTTTTATTGTAAGATTGAATAGTGTCGCTGGGTTTTAAAGCCTCAGAAATCTCTTTTCCTGGTACAATATTTATTACCATGCTTCCAACCAAACCATCTGAGCCAATGGCAGCTACCGCATTTTTTTTCATGTGTTTAAGCATTTTGTCTTCAATAACCATATCAACACATATAGTACTGTCATTAATCATCACAATATTTTTTACAGTACCTATATTAATGCCAGAATACCGAACGTTATTACCTAGTATTAAACCGTTTACGTTATTAAAAACAGCACTTATTCTAAAGGTATTACCAAAAATATTTTGTTTGTCACCGATTAAATAAAGTGCAAAAACAAAAATAATTGTAACTATAGTAACAAACAATCCAAGACCAAATTTTTGTGTGTTTGAAGTTTTCATAAGTGAAAATTATTTATTTTTTATAGGTTATATGAAATTTGCATCTATTCATTAGTGATTTATCCTGTTCCCGTATTGCTGATTTCATAAGTGAATATTATTTAAAAAATGCCTGAATTTTTTCGTCTTTATTAGTGGACAATTCCTCAAAGGTTCCTTCTACATAATTAATGCCGTCAATCAATAAAATCATTCTGTTTGAAATTACCCTGGCACAGTCCACATCGTGGGTAATAATAATTGATGAGGTTTTATAGTTTAGCTGAATATTGCGCATAAGCTGTATAATTTCTTTAGCGGTTATTGGGTCGAGTCCAGTTGTTGGCTCATCATAAATAATAATTTTTGGTTTTAATATGACAGCTCTTGCAAGCGCAACTCTTCTTTTCATTCCGCCAGAAAGTTCCTCAGGCATTAAATCTATGGCTTCTGTTAAACCAACGCTTTCCAATGCTTCAAGAACCAATTTTAGGGATTCTTCTTCTGTCATTTTTTGCTTGCGCATGGGAAATTCTAAATTTTCGCGAACGGTCATAGAATCGTACAAAGCACTTCCCTGAAAAAGGAATCCTAATTCTGTTCGTAAATCATTGAATTCTTTTTGTGTGAGTTTTGTAATGTCATTTCCCATAATTTCAATAAATCCTTCATCAGGCTGCATTAAGCCAACCAAACATTTGATCATTACCGATTTTCCTGAACCTGATTTTCCCATGAGCACCAAATTTTCTCCTTCAAACAATTCCAAGCTAAATCCGTTTAACACATGATTGTCGCCAAAGCTTTTCTTTAAATCTTCGATTCTTAAAATGGGTGCTATGTTTTTTGTTTTATCCATACCTAAAGTTCAAAGAAAATATCAGAAACAAAAACAGCTATAAAGTCAATGACAAATAGAAGCATGGAGGTATAAACAACAGCCGAATTTGAAGCTTCTCCAACGCCAACGGTTCCTTTGGTACAATTATAACCTTTAAAACTTCCCACCAAACCAATGGCAAAGCCAAAGAAAAATGATTTTACTGTGGCTGGAAGTATGTCTGAAAATTTGATGGCATTAAAAACCTTGTTAAAATATAGTTGAAAGGATACATCGCCTTTTAAGTTTTCCACTAGTGCAGAGCCAAAAAGGGCAATGGTATCTCCAAAAATAATAAGCAAAGGTATCATTAAAGTCGCTGCCAGAATACGGGTAACTACCAAATATTTAAACGGATTTGTGCCAGAAACTTCCATAGCGTCAATTTGTTCCGTAACACGCATAGAGCCCAATTCGGCACCAATTCCTGAACTTATTTTTCCCGCGCAAATAAGCGCAATAATTACTGGACCAATTTCTCGCACAATGGAAATACTCACCATAGAAGGCATCCAGGATTGTGCGCCAAACTCCAATAAAGTTGGCCGAGATTGCAAGGTAAACACCAATCCCAAAATAAAACCGGTAATGCCCACCAAAAACAGCGACCGATTGCCCATATTGTAACATTGCCGCAATAATTCTTTAAATTCAAACGGTCTTGTGAACAATTCTCTAAAAAAACGGCCTGCAAAATAGGACAACTCGCCAATTTCAGTAAAAACGCTTCTGAATTTCTTTTCAATTTGCGATGTTGTAATCATCTTATTTTATAATCTAAGAATTTAGTTGGTATAAAGTTATTGTTGATTTCTTTGGCATAAAATGATTTATATCAATTTTACAGCTCAAAAAATGAAAATGATGGAAAGTTTCTTTTAAAAATTAAATAATTTTTGAAATAACGCAATAGTTTGATATTTATCATCATAAGTTAAAATGGCAGTTTTTAACTTTACGGAAGGATATATAAACAGTCAAGGAAATAAGTATTGAGAACCATTAATTTATAAGCCATGAAAACCAAAGAACCATTGCGCAAAGAAACCAATTTCGAAGAATTTTATAAAAAAAGCTCAGCAGTTTTACCAAGTTTGAAAAAGTTTGCTGCCTCAAAATTAAAATTGGCCGAAAAGGAAGGCTTAATTGATAAGGGATTTTACGATGTCAATGGTATTTTAGATGAAGTGTTTATGGAAGTTTTTAAAAAGTATAACTATAATATTGATGAAAAACACTTGCGTCAAACACTCTTTTTAAAGACAATTCAAAAAATAAATCATAAAATAGAAAAGGAAAATCAATTTGCTGAGGATTTAAATATTGACACTATTTTAAAAGATGAATTAAATTTACTAAAAGAAGAATATTCTGTAGAAGCAGACGGAGATTATATTTTTGATGAGGATCTTGATGACATTTCCTACAAACAAAACAGTTTTACGCCCGCTCAATTTATTTTGGATCAGCCTATGGAACTGGA
Source organism: Lutibacter sp. (assembly GCA_028696945.1). Classification (GTDB taxonomy): domain Bacteria; phylum Bacteroidota; class Bacteroidia; order Flavobacteriales; family Flavobacteriaceae; genus Lutibacter. The sequence continues at coordinate 417 of JAQVGD010000176.1, read as the reverse complement.
AATTACTGGAAAATTGGAAATGAGTGATGCACCATTATTTTCCGACCGAAACAGAATTTTATTTGGAGCTTCATTTTATACTTTGCCACCAATCAGCAAAAATATTATTGAATTGTATGTTTTTGGAAATCAGGATATTTTAGAAATATCAGAAACTTTGAAAGTGAGTGAAGACAAGACCAGAAAAGTGATTGACAGGGTTAAAGAACGGCTGGAAAGATTATAATTATAGTCACTATTTTCTGCAAAGAAAATTATTTTAAAAATACTGCTGTTTCTGAAAATTGACAATTTTAATCAATAGAATTCCCCGACGCTTGCGTCGGGTGTAGCGTAAAGATATGTAATTTTGGATTTATGAGTGAGCATATTCATAAAAGCCATAATAAGAGTTTGTTGTTGTATCATTTGGTTTGT
>JAQVGD010000022.1:11287-28859 GCA_028696945.1 Lutibacter sp. | reverse complement strand
GACAAACCAAATGATACAACAACAAACTCTTATTATGGCTTTTATGAATATGCTCACTCATAAATCCAAAATTACATATCTTTACGCTACACCCGACGCAAGCGTCGGGGAATTCTATTGATTAAAGATGAGAAAGTCGTTAAAACAGGAGAACAAGCTATCAACAGACTTACAAATATCAATCAATTGTATGTATTAACTTCTGGCAGCACGGCTTCTGCAAGTGAAATGATTATCAACGGCTTAAAACCTTTTATGCCAGTTAAAGTAGTAGGAACTACCACTTATGGTAAAAATGTGGGGTCTATTACTTTATATGATTCGCCTTCATCAGATTACACCAAAGAGTCATCCGCAAATTCAGCACATTTGTATGCGATGCAACCTATTGTATTTCAAATCTATAACAAATTAGATCAAAGTGATTACATAAATGGATTTGAGCCAAATATCGAAGTAAAAGAATGGCATTACTGGAATAATATTTTACCTTTTGGCGATGAAAACGAAGTGGTTTTAAAAGCGGCACTTGATGATATTAAAGGCATTTCTGCCAAACATGCAAAATCGTTTAAGTTTTCTGAAATTAAAGAAGTTGAAGTTTTCAAGCTTGAAAAAAGATTCGATAAGGAAATGTATATTACGGATGAATTTTTCAACCAGTAGATAATATAAACTCTAATGAACTTTAAAAGGCAGGTTTTTACTTGCCTTTTTTGTTGTTTAAAAATCCGATTTATTTTTCCTAAATTTGTTTCAAACTGTTACAAAATCAAATGAAAAATTTTTTAATAATTTTACTTCTGCTTTCCTTTTTAACAGCCTGCAATAAAAATTACCAAGTACGCGAAACTGTAAAAATTTCCATTGAAAAGTTTAAAATAGACAGCGCAAGCATTCGTGCTATTGAAATTGTAAACGATTCTTCTGTGGTTTACGCAAGCTCAAATGGTACTATTGGTATTTTAACTGGAAACGGAAAATTTGTGGGAACTAAAAAAATTATAACCGATACTATTATCCCGCATTTCAGGGCGATTGCCTACACAAAAGAAGCCGTTTTTGCACTAAGCATTGGAAATCCTGCACTTTTATATCGCTATAAAAACAACGAAATTGAATTGGTTTACAAAGAAGTTCACGATAAAGTTTTTTACGATTCCATGAAATTTTTTGATGAACTCAATGGCATCGCTATCGGTGATCCAACCGATGATTGTTTGTCCGTTTTAATTACCCGCGACGGCGGAAAATCCTGGGGAAAAATGGATTGTAAAAATTTGCCAAAAATTGAAGCCGGCGAAGCTGCTTTTGCTGCCAGCAATACCAATATCGCCATTGTTGGCGAAAATGCATGGATTGTAACGGGCGGATTAAAAGCACGTATTTTTCATACGCCTGATATGGGTTTGACATGGAAAGTTTATGATACGCCAATCATTCAAGGAAAAAGCACTACGGGAATTTATTCGGTCGATTTTTACAATGAAAAACAAGGAATTATTTGTGGCGGAGATTATACCGATATGCATGGAAATTATGCCAATAAAGCGATAACCAAAAATGGAGGCAGAACTTGGAAAATAGTTTCAGAAAATACAGAACCAAAATATGTGAGTTGTGTTCAATATGTGCCAAATACACAAGGCAAAGAAGTATTTGCCGTTTCTGAAAATGGTATTTTTTATTCAAAAAGTTCGGGAGAAACCTGGGAAAAAGTAAGTGATGATGGTTTTCATGCCATTCGTTTTGTAAATGAAAATACTGCATGGGTTTCTGGGGACAAAGTGATTGCGAAAATATCAATTAAATAGAAAAAAAAGAGTAGAGAAAAGAAAATTGAGATTACTTTTGCGGCTAACCAACTGCTTCAAGATTAATTTATTTGTTAATTGCAGTTTAAGGAAACACAATCAATTATTAGAATCTTATTAAATTTTTATAAAAAATGACTACAGAAGATTTTTGGAATAAATACATCAATGAAAATACTTTAGAAATATTTGATACGGCTTGTGACTTTTTTTCAAATGAATTACCAAATGAATTTATTGAAAATTACGATGTTGGAGAAGTAATATTAGAAATAAAGGGGCATAATGAAACTGCTAAGGAATTTGACAGGGTCATAAAATTCTCCAAATTACTTCAAGAGAAACAACCCAAACTTTATGAGGAATATTTTCAATATTTTGATGATTTTTTGATTGATTATTATTGTTTTCATGGTAAAAAAACTGAAGTTGCCAATGCGTTTTCAAACTTTATGAAGAAGCCTACACAAGATTTTGACAAATATTTAATAAGTTTTAAAAAACTGCTTTTTTTTCAGGATGTTAACTTGTTAAAAAAAGCGATAGCGGATAATTTTAACGATATTGTTAACACCGAGAATCTAATTAGTGGGGCAGATTATGATTTATCAATAAGTATGTTTTATTTGACATTAGAGGACTTTTATGAGAAAAACAATGCCTTATTCAATAAAGAGGAGTTTTCGGGAATATTGAATAAATATGGTTTTGAATTCGATAAAAACTTTCTTTCAGAGATTGAACAAGGCTTTTTTAAACCAATAAATATAAGTGATAAAATTGCGCACCATTTTATTAAAGACAGAGAAAAGTATTTGACTGTATTGCAAGGATATTTCTCGAGGTATATGAAAGACAAGAACTTCAGTTTTTCTCTTAGCGGCAGGTTGTGGGATCAAATGTTAATTTTTTGGGATGCAGATAATAAAAATAAAAAACTCAAGCCCAATTACTATTTCCAAGTGCAGGAAAATAATTTTGAAAAGTACCTTTCAAAATTATCTGGGAATCTGCTTATAGACAATGAATCCGAGATGGTTGCCATACTTTGGGGAAGTGTTTATGTTTATGATTTTTTGAAAAGCATTGAAATAATCAGCCAAGAAACCCATACCAATTTCATTCATGGAACAAAATTGTTAAAGGGTAAAGTAATTGGCAAATTTACTCCCGACTTATGGAATTTCAATTTCGTCCATAGCTGGCAAAAACCTGATGCAATCTCTGAGATTGAATTTATGGAAGAGGAAAAAATATTTAAAAAAAGTATGTATTTTAAACGACAAACATTCGCTCAATTTAAAAATGAAATTTCAGAGGAACTAAATAAAATTGGAGAACTGTCGGAATTTATAATAGAAGGTGGTAAAAAAGCTGTTAAAAAACCCGATTCGCCTTTATTAACTAATTTCTTTAATACTGCTCCTGAATTTGGCAATGGACATAATATTGATTCTGAAACAGCCATTATTTACGAACCAATTCGAACTGAGAAAAAAATAGGAAGGAATGAACCTTGTGTGTGTGGAAGCGGGAAAAAATATAAAAAATGCTGCGGATAGGCATAAAAATTATTTCGAAGTCCATTTTTGCGCTTCCTATTTCTGAAACTGCCGATTAATGCCAAATATCTTTAAAAATGTCGCATATTTTCTCTTTGTTCAATCTGCTCCTTTTAAAGTATATCAGCATTAACCTTTGTGAATTTAAAAATCGTCATAGGGCATTTTAAAATACAATTGGTATAACTTATAATGATAATGATTCAGTTTAAAATAATTTAAATATGAGCTATTTTTTAAAATGAAAAACATTATTTTTTTTAGCTTGATTTTTTCGCTGATTTCAGGCTGTTCCAAACAATCTGAAATTGCAAAAAAGATGAATTGCAGTCCCACAATTTATAAAAATACAAAACAAATAGCCGATTTTAACAAAAACTTTACATTGGATATCCCAAGTAGCTGGAAAACAGAATTATACTTTGATAATTATCAATCTGAGATTTTTACTGCTGATACCCTAAAACAACTTTCAGAGACTTTTATTTTAGTGGCTTCTTTTAATTTGGGAGATTTAAATTTCGACAGTGATTTTCACCATCGAAAAGATTCTGTTTTGAATGCAAGTAAGCTAAAATTAATTGATTCAGGGAATGCATCTTTTCAATCGAAACCCAGCTATTGGTATATTTCAAAAGGAACAAAAAATAATTTTGAATATCACCGTTTTACAATGATGTCAAAACTTTCAGAAAATACCTATTTTTCTGCTTATGCTGAAATTTATGGAAGCGAAAATATCGACAAACGCATCTGTGAATCGATTTCATTGTTGGAAAGTATTCAGTATTTGAAATAATTTATGACAATTAGATTGTGAAAACTTTAATGAATCCTTACTTTTGATAAAAATTTAATAATATGCAAAAAATAATAGATCGATTCGTAAAATATGTTCAAGTGGACACGCAATCCGACCCAAATAATCCTGCCTTTCCAAGTACCGAAAAACAATGGGATTTGGCGCATATTTTGGTAGATGAATTGAAAGAAATTGGCTTGCAAGAAGTCACGTTAGATGAAAATTGCTATATCATGGCCACGCTTCCTTCAAATGTGGATTTTAAAGTTCCAACCATTGGTTTTATTGCCCATATTGATACAAGTCCAGATTATTCTGGCACAAACGTAAAACCTCAAATTCATAAGAATTATGATGGAGGTGATATTTTGCTGAACAAAGCAGAGAATATTGTTTTATCTCCTAGTTATTTTGAAGATTTGTTGTTGTATAAAGGACAAACGCTTATTACAACCGATGGCACTACCCTTTTAGGTGCCGATGACAAAGCTGGTATTACGGAAATTGTTTCGGCCATGGAATATTTAATCAACCATCCAGAAATTAAACATGGCAAAATTAGAATTGCTTTTACGCCAGATGAAGAAGTTGGAAAAGGAGCACATCTGTTCGATGTTGAAAAATTTGGTGCTGAGTGGGCATATACAATGGACGGAAGTCGCGTTGGTGAATTGGAATATGAAAATTTTAACGCCGCCGGAGCAAAAGTAATTGTTCATGGAACCATTGTCCATCCTGGTTACGCAAAAGGAAAAATGATTAACTCTATGTTAATAGCCAATGATTTTATTGCGGGATTGCCAAAAAATGAGATTCCTCAAGAAACTGAAGGTTATGAAGGATTTTATCATTTAAGTAGTATGCACGGTGAAGTTGAAAAAACTGAACTTGAATATATTATTAGAGACCACGATATGGAATTATTTGAACAACGAAAAGCTACTTTTCAAAAAGTTGCAGATGATTTGAACAAAAAATTGGGCAGTAATTTGATTGAAGTTGAACTGAAAGACCAATATTATAATATGCGAAAAAAAATAGAACCTGTGATGCATATTGTTGATATTGCTGAGGAAGCGATGAAACAATTGGGAATTAAACCACTTATAAAAGCAATTAGGGGCGGAACCGATGGATCGCAATTGTCTTATAAAGGCTTGCCTTGCCCGAATATTTTCGCGGGCGGACATAATTTTCACGGGCGTTACGAATTTGTTGCTGCAGAAGCCATTCAATTGGCGACAGATGTTGTTGTAAACATCGTAAAATTAACTGCTGAAAAAGCTAAGAAGTAAACAGACAAAAGAATATAGAAAAAAGATAAAAGATTATTATGTTAAAAATCAGTTGTTTATTACATTTTATCTTCCTTACTCCTTATATATTACTGACTATTTACTAAAATAGTTTAAATGCGAATTAGAATCTCTTTCCGTAACAAGTCTGGGACTTTTTTTTAACAGAATGTTAAATATTGTTATTTTATTAGACCTATCTTTCAAAACAACTGGCAGATAGTTACTTTTGAAAACTTTAAAAAATTAAATTCATGGAGAGTCAATTATTAGTTTCTCTTACCGAAAAATATGGAAGTCCGCTATATGTTTATGATGCGGAAAAAATGGAATCGCAATACAACCGTATTACGGCAGCATTTTCATCTGTTAAAAATTTAAAATTGAATTATGCGGTAAAAGCCAATTCAAACCTCAGTATTTTAAAATTTTTCAAAAAATTGGGTTCAGGAATTGATACGGTTTCCCTACAAGAAGTACTTTTGGGTTTAGAAGCTGGTTTTGCTCCTGAAAATATAATTTTCACGCCAAATGGCGTTTCATTAAAAGAGATAGAACAAGCAGCTAATTTGGGTGTTCAAATCAATATTGATAACCTCTCTATTTTAGAGCAATTTGGGCATCGCTACCCTAATACACCAGTTTGTGTACGCATCAATCCACATATTATGGCAGGCGGTCATCATAAAATTTCTGTGGGACATATCGATTCTAAATTCGGAATTTCAATCCACCAATTGCCACATATTAAAAGAGTTGTGGAAAATACAGGAATGCGCATAAACGGCGTACATATGCATACCGGATCAGATATTTTAGATATAGACGTGTTTTTAGCGGCCACCGAAATTTTGTTTAACATTGCTCCTGCTTTTGAAGATTTAGAATTTATCGATTTTGGTAGTGGATTTAAAGTGCCTTATAAAGAAGGTGATATTTCAACAAATATCGAAGAGTTGGGTAAAAAATTATCGGCTAGATTCAATAGTTTTTGTAAATCTTACGGCAAAAAACTAACGCTCGTGTTTGAACCTGGAAAATTTTTGGTAAGTGAAGCTGGTTATTTTTTGGCGGCAGTTAATGTGGTAAAACACACAACATCCACCGTTTTTGCGAGTATTGATTCTGGTTTTAATCATTTGATTCGTCCAATGTTTTATGATGCCTATCACGATATTCATAACGTTTCTAATCCGAGCGGACGAGAACGCTACTATTCTGTAGTCGGTTATATCTGCGAAACAGACACTTTTGCCACCAATCGAAGAATAAGTGAAATTAATGAAGGCGATGTGCTTTGTTTTAACAATGCTGGTGCTTATTGCTTTTCTATGGCTTCCAATTATAATTCTAGATATAGGCCAGCAGAAGTTTTATATTATAAAGGCAAAGATTATTTAATAAGAAAAGAAGAAACATTTGACGATTTGATTAAAAATCAGGTAATTGTGGATTTAGATTAGCGACTATCTAGAAGGAATTTGCTTTCTCGTAAAATAATGTGGCTTTTTAAATAAAATAGGCAGAAATTAACGATTAAAAATAAATTTTTATTAAAAATTATCTAAAATGATTGAGTATTCAAAAAAATAGTTAATTTTGGCCTATGCAAAAAGCAAATTTACATAACATTCTGTTAAGCGCAAAAACCGCGCTATATTTTGTTGTTGCAACTACAACTGCATTCGGTACAACCCTTTAGGGGTTTTGTCTATTTATATCACCCGTCTCTACATTCGTTTTCAAAAATTAAGAAAACAAGGAATAGCTATTCAAAAAAAATATAAAAATCAGGATAAAAAATTAATACCATGAAAGTATTAAAATTCGGTGGCTCATCAATCGCCACTGCACAAAATATAAATAAAGCAATCACAATTATTAAAGATAGCGCATACAATAATAAAGCAATTGTGGTGGTTTCAGCCTTAGGTGGCATTACCGATTTGCTGTTAGAAGCAGGAAATTTAGCGTGTATTGGAGATGAAAACTATAAAAATCAGTTTAAATTAATTGAAGAGTGCCATTTAAAAGTCATTCGTGAACTGATTCCAGTGAGCAGCCAAAGCGGCATTTTGGGTCATGTAAAGAAAATGCTCAATAAATTGGAAGCCACGTTGGAAGGTGTTTTTCTAATCAATGAATTGTCGGCCAAGACTTCCGATAAAATAGTGAGTTATGGAGAATTGCTATCTTCCTTTATTATTGTTGAAGCAATGAAAAATAAAGGAATGGATGCGGAATTGAAAAATTCTCAAGAGTTGATTGTGACCGATGAAAGTTTTTCGAATGCGGTAGTTAAGTTTGCCCAGACTAACAAGAATATAGAAACTTTTTTCAATAAGAACAAGCATCAGATAATAGTATTACCAGGTTTTGTAGCCAATACAGAAAGCGGCGAATCCACTACCCTAGGTCGTGGCGGATCCGATTATACTGCGGCTATCGTTGCGGCTGCGGCCAATGTTTCCGTATTGGAAATTTGGACAAACGTAAGCGGAATGTTTACTGCAAACCCTAATTTTGTGCAACAGGCTTTTCCCATTAAAAACATTTCTTACCAAGAAGCCATGGAATTGTCGCATTTCGGCGCAAAAGTGCTGTATCCTCCAACCATTCATCCTGTTTTGGAGAAGGAAATTCCAATAAAAATAAAAAATACTTTTGATGCCAAGGCTGATGGTACCTTAATCACAAAAGTTTCTCCAAATGCCAATCCGATAAAAGGAATCAGCCATATTGAAAATATAACTTTAATTACTTTGGAAGGAGGCGGAATGGTAGGCATTCCCGGGTTTTCAAAACGCTTATTTGAAGCTTTATTTCAACAAAAGATAAATGTTTCTTTAATAACGCAAGCCTCTTCCGAGCATTCTATTTGTATTGCCATTAACAATGCTGATGCCGAAAGTGCAGAATCTGCGGTTAACTCGGCATTTAATTTTGAAATTTCTCAGCAAAAAGTAAAACCGCTCATTGTGGAAAAAAACAATGCCATTATTGCTTTGGTGGGCGATAATATGAAAAGCCATCAAGGTATCAGCGGAAAAATGTTTAGTGCTTTGGGAAGAAATAATGTAAATATCAGAGCCATTGCGCAAGGTGCTTCTGAAAAAAATATTTCGGCAGTCATTGCGCATAAGGACATTAAAAAAGCATTGAACACTTTACATTCAGAATTTTTTGAAGACCAGACAAAACAGCTCAATTTATTTGTGGTGGGCGTTGGAAATGTGGGTCAAAAATTATTGGCGCAAATTAAAAATCAGCAAGTTTATCTGCTGGAACATTTAAAATTGCAAGTAAGGGTTATTGCCTTGACAAACTCAAAAAAGATGTTGTTTAATGAAGATGGAATCAATTTAGAAACTTGGAAAGTACAGTTGGAAAAGGCAGAAAATCTAAATATGGATGCTTTTCGCGACAGAATAACAGATTTAAATTACAGAAATAGCATTTTTGTCGATAATACTGCAGAAGAATCTGTCGCCAATTTATATGCCAGTTATTTAAAGGAAAGTGTGGCCGTGGTTACTTGCAATAAAATTGCCTGCTCTTCAAATTATGCCAATTATGTGAATTTGAAAAATTTAAGTCGGAAATACAGTGCACCTTTTTTGTTTGAAACCAATGTTGGCGCAGGTTTGCCAATTATTGATACACTAAAAAACTTAATTGCATCAGGCGATAAAGTTACCCAAATACAGGCGGTTCTTTCAGGCAGTTTAAACTTTATTTTTAATAATTTTAATGAACAGACTTCATTTTATGAAGTGGTTCAACAAGCTGGTATCGAAGGTTATACAGAGCCCGACCCAAGAATAGATTTAAGCGGTGTTGACGTTGCGCGAAAAATTTTGATTTTGGCCAGAGAAAGTGGTACAAAACTCGAATTAAGCGATATTGAGAACGATTCCTTTTTACCGAAATCGAGTTTAGAAGCCAAATCAGTACCCGATTTTATGGAAACCTTAAAAGCAGAAGCCAATCATTTTGACCAATTGAGGAAAAATGCTGATACAAAAAACTGCAGACTTAAATATGTTGCCGAATTCAACAATGGAAAGGCAAAAGTTGGATTGAAAGAAATTCCGACCACGCATCCATTTTATGATTTGGCAGGAAAAGACAATATTGTGCTGTTTTTTACCAATAGATACAGCGAACAACCTTTGATTATAAAAGGCGCAGGAGCTGGAGCCGATGTTACGGCTTCGGGTTTATTTGCCGATATTATTAGAATCGGCAACAATTAGATATTCATAGAAAAATGAAAGAACTAAAAATATTTACGCCAGCAACCATCGCTAATATTTCTTGTGGTTTTGATGTGTTGGGATTGGCTCTAGAAACTGTTGGCGATGAAATGACCATTAGAAAAGTGGCTGAAAAAGGCGTGAGAATCACAAAAATTACCGGACAAGCAGTTCCTTTAGAAACACATAAAAATGTGTCGGGTGTTGCCGCCTTGGCGTTATTGGCAGAAGTTAAAACCGAATTCGGATTTGAAATTGAAATAGACAAACGCATAAAACCAGGAAGTGGTATTGGCAGCAGTGCCGCTAGTTCATCTGGAGCTGTTTGGGCGATCAACAAATTGCTAGGAAATCCTTTCAGCACAAAAGATTTGGTGCGTTTTGCCATGGAAGGTGAACGCTTGGCAAGTGGCGCTCCGCATGCAGATAACGTGGCTCCTGCCCTTTTTGGCGGATTTACCTTGGTAAGAAGTTATGAGCCATTGGATATTATCAATATTCATACGCCAAGTGAATTATTTGTAACCGTAATTCATCCGCAAATTGAAGTCAGAACTTCTGATGCACGCGAAATATTAAAAACCACGGTTACCTTAAAAAATGCCATAAAGCAATGGGGAAATGTGGGCGGATTAATCAGCGGACTTTACACAGAAGATTATGAACTTATCGGACGTTCTCTGGAAGATTTTATTGTGGAACCCATTCGTTCTATTTTAATTCCCGCTTTTGATTTACTGAAACAGGAATCGGTAAAAGCAGGTGCGCTGGGATGTGGTATTTCTGGTTCCGGACCTTCCGTTTTTGCTTTAAGCAAAGGAAGAGAAACCGCTTTAAAAGTGGCAGAAGCCATGAAATTAGTTTATAATAAAGTTGGTTTACCCTACGATATTCATGTGTCAAAAGTAAATAAAGAAGGAATAAAAATCTTAGAAAGTAAGTAATATGAACTTTTACAGTTTAAATAAAATAGCACCAAACGTTACCTTTAAAGATGCCGTAATTAAAGGTTTGGCATCCGATAAAGGTTTGTATTTTCCTGAGAAAATCTCCCCTTTAGGCAAGGAATTCTTAAATAATATCGAAGATTTTTCAAATAAGGAAATTGCTTTTGAAGTGATCAAACAATTTGTGGCTGATGAAATTCCCGAAAAGGAATTGAAAGAAATTATTGAAGAAACACTAAACTTCGATTTTCCAATTATATCTATTGAAGAAAATATTGCCGCTTTGGAATTATTTCACGGTCCAACTATGGCGTTTAAAGATGTTGGCGCACGTTTTATGGCGCGTTGTCTGGGTTATTTCAACAAAGAAGAAAAAATCAATAAAGTTACGGTTTTAGTAGCAACTTCAGGTGATACTGGCGGTGCGGTTGCCAGTGGTTTTTTAGGTGTTGAAGGTGTAGATGTGGTTATTTTATACCCAAGCGGAAAAGTGAGTGACGTTCAGGAAAAGCAATTGACAACTTTGGGACAAAATATCACTGCTTTGGAAGTTAATGGTACTTTTGATGATTGTCAGGCGATGGTAAAAACTGCTTTTATGGATGAGAAACTAATCGCAAACAAAAATTTGACCTCAGCAAATTCTATCAATGTTGCCCGATGGCTTCCTCAAATGTTTTATTTCTTTTTCGCTTATAAATTACTAAAAAACAAACATAAAGAGTTCGTTTTTTCTGTTCCAAGCGGAAATTTTGGCAATATTTGTGCTGGCCTTATGGCATACAAACTGGGATTGCCCGTAAAACAGTTTATTGCGGCAACAAACATTAATGACATTGTTCCTGAATATTTAGAAACTGGAATTTACACCCCAAAACCTTCAAAACAAACCATTTCTAATGCGATGGATGTTGGAAATCCGAGCAATTTTGTCCGTATTCTGGAAATTTTTAAAAATGATGATACCAAATTAAAAGAAATGCTTTCCTCCTATTCGTTTACGGATAAAGAAACCCAACAAGCAATGAAGGAAATTAAGGAAAAATACAATTATATAGCAGATCCTCATGGCGCGGTTGGTTATTTGGGTTTGAAAAAATTCGGAATTGATGCAAATACTTATGGCATATTTTTAGAAACGGCACATCCTGTGAAATTTTTAAATGTTGTTGAACCGATCATTAATGAAACCATTGAACTTCCAAAACAAATTAAAGAGGTTATTAATAAAGAAAAAGTATCGATAAACATCTCAACTTATGAGGAATTAAAACATTTCTTGATCAACTCATAAAATCTGACATCTTCATTTTTACCGCCAATAAATTACACTATCTACATATAATACATCATTTTATGATAATTATCATAAATATCTGGTTATTTTATCATACTTTTAGGATTATAATTTGCACATAGAATTTCTTAAAAATAATTCGGATCTTATATTATGGTAAATATTATTGCTAATTTTTCCATATTTAACTTATACCAATTAAATGTTTAAATGGTATTAACCCCATTACTAAGTAAATCTAATTTATAAGAACAAATTCTTATACATTTATCTTCAAAATTCTAATTATACACTAATGACTCCTATAAGAAGAAAAATACAGGCCACCATACTTATTGCATTGGTTTCACTTATTTTATTTTTTACTTTCATGTATGTAATTGCATTGTCCGAAAAAAATGTACCTATTTATTCTCCCTTAATTTTTGCTATTTTACCAGCAATAACAATTAATGATATATGGTACAGACGTCGAAAAAGAACATTTAAATAATTAAAATTACTTCAGAAGGTTTTAACAATGTAAATTATACCAATTAAATGTTTAAATGGTATTACAGGATAATTACGATATAAGCATTGAATATTTTTTTTAAAATATTTTAATAAAATTCTTAATTGTCCTATAAAATTTTTTTTCGTGTTTTTACTAGCTTTTTAATCTCTCCTTTACGAAACCTGCCTATAGTATTTTATCATCCAGCCTTTTTTTGAAAAATATTCAGAAAAATTAAGATAAGAAAACTAAGTATTCTTCAAAAAAAAATTCAATGGAAGAAGAATTAAAGTAGATTTTACTACTTTCACAAAAAATTTAATACCATGAAGCAAGAGCCTAAATTCGAAACTATTGCCATTAAAAGCACCGAAAATAAATATAGCGATTCAACACCAGTAAGTACACCAATTTATTTATCGAGTACCTATATTCGCAATAATGATGGATCTTACACGAACGATTTTGTTTATTCACGAACCAACAATCCGAACCGTGCTATAGTTGAAGAAAGTATTGCATTATTGGAAAATGGCAAACATGCTTTTGCTTTTTCTTCAGGAATGGCTGCCGTTAGTGCCGTTTTTCAAAGTCTAAAAACTGGTGACAATATTCTTTTGCCAGACGATATCTATTTTGCCATTAAAAAGTTGATGGAAGAAGTGTTTAAACGCTGGAATTTGTCTTATGATATGGTGGATATGTCAAATATCGAAACTCTTAAAAAAGCCATAAAGCCAAATACTGCTTTAATTTGGGTAGAATCGCCATCAAATCCGCAATTAAAATTAAGCGATATTGCTGTCATTGCCGAAATAGCCCACCAAAATAAGGCAATTTGTGCTGTTGACAACACTTGGCTAACACCAGTTTTTCAAAATCCGCTTGCACTTGGCGCAGATATAGTTGTGCATTCAACAACTAAATATTTTGGTGGACATAGCGATGTTATTGGAGGCTGTGTGGTTGTTAATGATGAAATAATTGCAGAAAAAATTAAAAATATTCAAATTTTATCGGGCGCAGTTCCTGCTCCTTTCGACTGTTGGCTAATTGCTAGAGGCATTCAAACACTTAAATTACGTATTAAAAAGCAAAGTAAAAATGCGTTGAAATTGGCCAACTATTTAGAAAATCATCCAAAAGTTGAAAAAGTTTTATATTCCAGATTAAAAAGCCATCCACAACATTTACTGGCGAAAAAGCAACAAAAAAAAGGTTTTGGTGCTATGATTTCTATTTTAATAAGAGGAAATGAGCAGGATACAATAAACATTTCAACTAAATTAAAATATTTTACTATTGCCACAAGTTTGGGCGGAGTGGAAAGTTTGGTGGAACACCGAAAATCTCTTGAAGGAAAAGGTAGTTTAACGCCAGAAAATTTATTGAGAATTTCTGTTGGGATTGAGCATATTGATGATTTGATAGCAGATTGGAAAAATGCTTTGTCGATGAATAATTAATAATTAAGGATGAAAATTTTGCTTTTTTAAAAGGAGATTTTATGATAATGAGATTTTCCCTGATGTGATTTTGAGGCTTTTACCAAAATTTTGTTTATGCAGTTCTTCCTTGAATATTGGCAAAGTGAATTTAAAGGTACTGCCTTTTTCCTTATTATTTTCGACCCAAATTTTCCCCTGATGTCTTTCAATAAAACGCTTACAAATAACCAATCCCAGTCCAGATCCCCTTTCATTTGCTGTTCCAGGGGTGGACTCGTTAAAATCGGATTTAAATAAATTGGCTTTAACCTTCTCTTCTATCCCAATTCCGTTATCAGAAACTGAAACTTCAATAAATTCGTCCATTGGCATGGAATAAACATCAATTTTGCCGAAACTTTCAGTAAATTTAATTGAATTGGTAATAAGATTACGTAGAATTACTTCAACCATATTTTTATCGACATAAACATAAACTTCAGCCGAATGAAAAGAATTTAAGGTAATATTCTTCATTTGAGCCGTATCTTTTAATTGATTAATTACTTCATTACAAATTGATGAAATATTGCAATAAATAGGGTTATATCCAATTTTATTGCTATTATTTCTTGCCCAAGTTAATAAGTCTTCCAATAAATTATAAGTATTCCTTGCTTGGGTATTCATGCCAGAAATCAATTTTTCAGCCTTTTTAATATCCATTTCATGCAATCTATCTTTTAAAAGTCCTGTAAATCCCAAAATAACATTAAAGGGACTTTTTAAATCATGTGCAATTATTGAGAACATCAAATCTTTTGTAGCAATGGCTTCTTCAAGTTCTTTTGTTCGTTCCTTTATGGTGTTTTCCAATTCTAAATTATAGTCGGAAATGTATTTATACAATTCATTTTTAAATACCAAACCGACAAATTTTCCATTTTTGCCCATCGGAACAACATCAGTTTTAGCCACATCCATTTTATAAATTGTTTCTTCAATAGAAAGTTCACAATCAACCAATTCTTTAATGGATAGACAGTCAATAATTAATGTTTTTGGGTTTTGAACAATGTCATTGGCAGTTATAACGCCGTAAAAAACACCCTCGTCATCTTGAACGGCAATGGCGTAATTTTTCAGCAACTTATTTTTAATGGCATTTAGACCTAAATAAGGATTAATTGTCAGAAAATCTTTGCGTATAAAATAGGCTATTTTCATAACGTTTAGTTTTTCAATACATGTAAAAATATTCTAATTCAGAAAAATACTTTGTATTTTATTAACTTACAACACTCACAACTATAGAAGAGGTCATTATTTTAAAATCAACTTTTAAAATTTTCTTTATTGAAACATAAAGAAAAATATTTTACGTTGTTTTTCAGATCGGTAATAGTCTTATGCTAAAGGTAATAATTAAATGCTTGATTTCTAATAAAAAAAATAATTTAGATTGAATGTAAACAGATACTTTTGTAACATAAATGCTTCCATTCCTTAAATCATTGTATTATTTTTATAACCTTCCGATTATTTGTATTAGGCTGAATTTAAATAGGCCAAATTATTTTGTCTATATCATGTTAGAAAAAAAGGCTCTAGTTTAATTAAGCGTTGATATTTAATTTCAAATCCATATTTCGGAGGTTTCAAGTTGGATCGAACTTAGAAAATTCAATTATCCCCTTTAGGGTAAAAATAATTGAATTTTCAATCATAATAGCCAGTTTAAACTAGAGCTAAAAAAAACAATAAATAGAACTAATCCAATTTTGGCAATGCGAAATCATTTAAAACACTTGGCAACTTCATTGCTGCTTCAATTTCTTCCGATTTTCTTGGAGCCATTGCCGATAAAATTACAGGACCTTCTTTGCTTATTAAAATATCATCTTCAATTCTTACGCCAATTCCCCACCATTTTTCATCACAATCACTTCCGATTGGAATATATATTCCGGGTTCCATGGTTACCACCATATTTTCTTCAAATTTCTCGTAATTTCCGGGGTCATGAACGTCTAAACCAATATGGTGCGAAGTTCCGTGGGGAAAATAATTATGCCTGCTGTTTTCGTTGGCAATTATTCCCAATTCGGCGAGTCCCTTATTGATAATTTTTCTAGCAATATTATTTGGCTCACTCATTTTATGCCCTATTTTGTAGGCCGCTATTCCAGCTTCTTGGGCCTTATAAACCAAATCGTAAATTAATTTTTGTTCGGTTGAAAATTTTCCGTTTGTTGGAATCGTGCGTGTAACATCGGCGGTATAGCCGTGATATTCAGCGCCTAAATCCATTAAAATCAAATTATTATCGCCAATATTTACTTTATTGTTTTCTACATAATGCAAAATACAACCGTTATTTCCTGCGCCTACAATTGACGGATAGCCCTCATATTCGGCACCATACTTTTTATAGACAAATTCATGAACGCCTTGTGCTTCGGTTTCAGACATATTTGGGTTCATGGCTTTCATCATTTCCAATTGCCCGATTGCAGAAATATTTACTGCTTTTTTTAACAACACCAATTCTTCCTTTGTTTTTATTTCCCTTAATGAAGTCATTAATTTTTGAAGCGTTTCCGTATCAATTCTTTTTTTGGTTTCGTTGTACATTTTATCATTTGTAGGATTGTTTAAATTGATTAAATCAAAAGAGACTTTTTCTTTAAAAACTTTTATCAGATCAAATAAGTCAGCACTTTCCCTGGTGTCCCTAACATCATTTTTGAAGTTTTCGAACAAAATTTTATCGAATTTGGAAAAATTGAGTTCATAACTCTTAAATTCTCCGCCATTATAAGCAACCCTAAAACCCAACTCATCCTGAACACCCTCAACGCCCAAACGTTTTCCGTTCCACATTTCAGCACTTTCATTGCGTTCCTGAACAAAAATCACTTCATTAAAAGTTTTGTTTCCTATTGTTTGATTCTCTTTAAAAACAAAAACCAACGCGTTTGGCTCTTTATAACCTGTTAAATAATAAAAGTTTGGATCTTGGTGATACACATAATCTACATCATTTGCACGGTTTCTTACTGGATTCGCAAAAAATACTGCAACACTATTTTTGGGCAATTTCGCGCGAAGCTGCTCGCGCCTTTCCGCATGAAATTCATTTTTTAAAAAATCTTGAGGCGTATCATTTTGTTGAGCAAAGCCAGTTGAAAGCACGAAAAAAAATATGAGTATTTTAAAGTTGAAATATTTCATGATATTAGGAATTGATGCAAATAAATCCAAAGATAAAACAAATAATACTTTTGGCGATGAATATTTGGCACCTTAAAATAATACAAGCGTCTTAATTATTTTTGGATATAATCTTAAAAAGGTAAATTAATACCAATGCAATTCTTGAATAATTTGTATTTTAGCGACACAAAATAATTTTAGATGAAACGAGCCAGAACAAATTTTGATACACAGCAGAATAATTAATGGCGAACTGCATCTGTACCAACAAAAAAATAAAATTTAAACAGATGAAACGAGCCAGAACAAATTTTGATACACAGCAGAATGATTAATGGCGAACTGCATCTGTACCAACAAAAAAATAAAATTTAAACAGATGAAACGAGCCAGAACAAATTTTGATACACAGCAGAATAATCAATGGCGAACTGCATCTGTACCAACAAAAAAATAAAAT
>JAQVGD010000022.1:0-11187 GCA_028696945.1 Lutibacter sp. | reverse complement strand
AATGGCGAACTGCATCTGTACCAACAAAAAAATAAAATTTAAACAGATGAAACGAGCCAGAACAAATTTTGATACACAGCAGAATAATCAATGGCGAACTGCATCTGTACCAACAAAAAAATAAAATTTAAACAGATGAAACAAGCCATAACAAATTTTGATACACAGCAGAATGATTAATGGCGAACAGTATCTGTACCAACAAAAAAATAAAAATTAAACAGATGAAAAATACTGCTTTAACTCATATTCACGAGTCATTAGGCGCTAAAATGGTGCCATTTGCAGGCTATATGATGCCTGTACAATATGAAGGAATTAATATAGAACATGAAACCGTTAGAAATGGCGTTGGTGTTTTTGATGTTTCGCATATGGGCGAATTTTACTTAAAAGGTAAAAATGCCTTGGCGTTGATTCAAAAAGTAACCTCAAATGATGCATCTGTTTTGGTTGACGGAAAAATCCAATACAGTTGTTTGCCCAACAATGATGGCGGTATTGTAGATGATTTATTAGTTTACCGAATCACTGAGAATGAATATTTTTTAGTGGTAAATGCCTCAAATATTGAAAAAGACTGGAATTGGATTTCAAAACACAACGATTTGGGGGTTGAAATGACCAACGTTTCAGATGAAATGTCATTATTGGCTGTTCAAGGTCCAGATGCCGCCAAAGCGCTGCAACCGTTAACCGATATTAATTTATCAGCCATGGAATATTACACGATTAAAATCGGCACTTTTGCAGGAATTGAAAATGTAATTGTTTCTACCACAGGTTATACAGGTTCTGGCGGATTTGAAATTTATTTTAAAAATAAAGATGCGGAACATATTTGGAATACAGTTTTTAAAGCGGGTGAAAAATTCGGAATTAAACCAATTGGCTTGGCTGCTCGAGACACTTTGCGATTAGAAATGGGATTCTGTTTATACGGAAACGACATTAATGACACCACCTCGCCTATTGAAGCAGGTTTGGGATGGATTACAAAATTCACAAAAGATTTTACCAATTCTGAGGCCTTAAAAAAACAGAAAGCAGAAGGCGTTTCAAAAAAATTAATCGCTTTTGAGCTTACGGAAAAAGGAATTCCTCGTCATGACTACGAAATAGTGAATGAAGCAGGAGAAAATATTGGTGTGGTAACTTCAGGAACCATGAGTCCTTCACTTAAAAAAGGAATTGGGATGGGTTATGTAAAAACAGCCTACGCCAAACTTGGTACAAAAATTTTCATTCAAATTAGAAATAAAGCAATACCAGCCGTTTTGGTAAAATTACCTTTTTATAAAGCTTAAAAGTTTTTTGGAATTTTACCCAGAATGCCTGTATAGAATTTATGAAAGAAGTTAAAGTCGTTTTCCTTATGATTTGTTAAATAATAAGGTTCAGCAACTTTAACTTCTTTATTTTTAAAGTCGAATGCAATCATCACAATAGGCACCTTTGCGCCTTTCGCAATATAATAAAATCCAGTCTTCCAATCCGCCACTTTTTTACGTGTTCCTTCTGGAGACAATACCAATATAAAATTTTTATGGGAATTATATATGTCAACTATGGCTTCAACTTTATTGCTACTTTTACTTCGGTCAATTGGCATTCCGCCCAGCCACTTAAATATAAATCCGAATGGCGGTTTAAACAAGGAAGCTTTTCCTATAAAATTTGCCGGTAAATTTTCCGCGTATTTAATGGCAACTCCTAAAGGAAAATCGAACCAGTGTGTGTGCGGAGCAGCAATTATGACATATTTTTTTAAAGATTTTGGAAAACTTCCAATAACTTTCCAGCCAAAAATGGTGTACAAAATAAATCGTGCAAATAATTTTATCATGTTTGTTAATAACTCAGTTTCTATTTTTAAAATCCAGCTTAGGGCGCAAATATAAAAATGTTATTTTGTTATAAACAAATTATTTATCAAATCAATAGAGGCGATATTCTAAATACATCAATACGGAAATAATATTTTGGGCGTTTCCCTAAAGGGTCAGGCTTTCCGTTCCAATCTTTTTAGCGATGAAAAATCGCTAAAAAGGATTTCCTCTTCAATCCTTAACGCAACTTGGATATTTGCCATAAAATATCAGCTATTAAACTTCCGCTAGTGCGAAGGGATTTAAATGGTATTAAGACTTTAACGCCTTTATTTTGTCATTCCAAAAAGGTCAATTAAAACCGCGTCATTGCGAGGCTTTTGAAAAAAGCAGAAGCAATCTGTTTCTTATTTAACTTAATCTTAGTTTCGGACAGTTTTAGCCAGCAAACCCGCTAGCGCGAGCGTCCCGCTCGTGACTACGTGACTACAAGTAATTTTAGGGATTTTTTATTTTCCTTATTTACAATTGTATATAGCTTTCCAAAAAAATTAGGTTACTAGTGTTATTGGGTACGAGCGGGACGCTCGCACCAGCGAGGGGTCATTCCAAAAAGGTCAATTAAAACCGCGTCATTGCGAAGCTTTTGAAAAAAGCAGAAGCAATCTGTTTCTTATTTAACTTAATCTTAGTTTTGGGCAGTTTTAGCCAGCAAACCCGCTAACGCGAAGGGATTTAAATGATATTAAGACTTTAATGCCTTTATTATGTCATTCCAAAAAGGTCAATTAAAACCGCGTCATTGCGAGGCTTTTGAAAAAAGCAGAAGCAATCTGTTTCTTATTTAACTTAATCTTAGTTTTGGGCAGTTATAGCCAGCAAACCCGCTAGTGCGAAGGGATTTAAATGATATTAAGACTTTAACGCCTTTATTTTGTCATTCCAAAAAGGTCAATTAAAACCGCGTCATTGCGAGGCTTTTGAAAAAAGCAGAAGCAATCTGTTTCTTATTTAACTTAATCTTAGTTTTGGACAGTTTTAGCCAGCAAACCCGCTAGTGCGAAGGGATTTAAATGATATTAAGACTTTAACGCCTTTATTATGTCATTCCAAAAAGGTCAATTAAAACTGCGTCATTGCGAGGCTTTTGAAAAAAGCAGAAGCAATCTGTTTCTTATTTAACTTAATCTTAGTTTCGGACAGTTATCTTCGGTATGCCTACAGAGATTCTGATGATTTAAAAGCACCTGAAATAAAAAGACAAGTACAAAATCATTGGAAGATTCTTCAAAAAACAATGATGAAGTATGATTTTTTAAATGTTAAAAAGATTGATTAACTAACAATATGCAATCATTATAATTTATTACTTTTACCTTAATATTATAATACAACATGATGAACGACACAACACTTTTTTTTATAATTGCCTTTATTTTTTTAGCGATTGGCTTTATAATAGGCAAACTATTAACCAAAGGCAACTTCGGAAAAGTGACTTCTGAGCTGGAAATAAGAAATAAACTATTGCTTGAAGAAAAGCAGCTTAATGAGCTAAATATTAATAGGTTGATTCAAGAGAAAACCATTTTAAATGACGAGAAACATCAAATTGATATCAGGTTAACTCAAAAGGTTTCCGAGTTTAATAATTTGGAAGAAAAGCTAAATGAAAATAAAGCAGAGGTTGAAAAATTACAGGAAAAATTCAGCAAAGAATTTGAAATATTAGCCAGTAAAATATTAGAGGAGAAATCGGTTAAATTCACCGAGCAAAACAAGGAAAATTTAAAAATCATATTAAGTCCACTTCAGGAAAAAATCCAGACTTTCGAGAAAAAAGTTGAAGATACCCACAAAGAAAGTATCGATTACCACGCTGCTTTACGTCAGCAAATACTTGGTTTGAAGGATTTAAACCTTCAAATGAGCAAAGATACTATCAATTTAACAAAAGCATTGAAAGGCGACAGTAAAACACAGGGAAATTGGGGCGAATTGGTATTGGAGCGCGTTTTGGAAAAATCGGGTCTAGAAAAAGACCGTGAATATTTTGTGCAACAAAGTTTTACCAATGAAGAAGGAAAAAGGATTTTACCAGATGTGGTAATCCATTTACCCGATGGCAAAAAAATGGTTATCGATTCAAAAGTTTCCTTAACGGCTTACGAACAATTTGTAAATAGTGATGACGACCATGAAAAATCGCAATATTTGAAGGAACACGTAAATTCCCTGAAACGCCATATTGAACAATTGAGTGAAAAGCGGTACGAAGACATTTATAAAATTGAATCTCCCGATTTTGTGTTGTTGTTTATTCCTATAGAACCTGCATTTGCTGTGGCTTTGAATACCGATAATCAATTGTATAACAAAGCATTTGAAAAAAACATTGTAATTGTGACGCCCACTACCCTTTTGGCAACTTTACGCACCATTGATTCTATGTGGAACAATGAAAAACAACAGCGAAATGCATTTGAAATTGCGCGTCAGGCTGGTGCTTTATATGATAAATTTGAAGGTTTTATTTCCGATTTAACCAACGTAGGAAAAAAGATGGATGAAGCGAAAGCGGAATATAGAGGTGCTATGAACAAGCTTTTTGAAGGAAAAGGAAATTTAATTGTGAGTGTTGAAAAATTGAAAAAAATGGGCGCAAAATCTAAAAAATCATTGCCACAAAATATTATAGAGCGCGCTGAAAATATTGAAGAGTCAGAAGAATAGCTAAATGCAAAAATCCCGCCTTGAGCGGGATTTTTTATAGTTTAATTTTTTAAAACCTTACTTAGAACCAAGTCTTTAGCGATTTTTCTAGTGCAGAAATACCATTCTTTGCAATCCATATCTTCCTTCCCATCCATTCTGTCTTGCGCAGAACCGCAAGAACCAGCTGGACCAATAATAACATCGTCTCCCGGATTCCAGTCGGCAGGAGTTGCAACTCCAAATTCATCGGCAGTTTTTAGTGCAACAATAACCCTATATAATTCATCAAAATTTCTTCCCAAACTTAATGGGTAATAGATAATCGCTCTGATAATTCCCTTTGGGTCAATAAAAAATACGGCTCTTACCGCTTGGGTTGTAGCCTCATTTGGCTGAATCATTCCGTATTTATTGGCAACATTCATAGAAATATCTTCAATCAACGGAAATTTAACTTCCACGTTTTTCATGCCTTTAAATTCAATCTTTTCCTTAATGGAGCGCAGCCAAGCAATATGGCTGTACAAACCGTCAATTGACAATCCCACTAATTTGCAATTTGCTTTTTCAAATTTGTCTGCCAATACTCCAAACATCATAAATTCTGAAGTACAAACTGGTGTAAAATCGGCAGGATGGCTGAATAAAATTACCCATTTTCCACTGTAATCTCCAGGGAAATTTATATTTCCTTGTGTAGTTACTGCTTTAAATTCAGGAGCTTTATCTCCAATTCTTGGCATTGATGTAAATCCTTCTTGTGTTTCCATTTTATCATTTTTTAAATTATTTCTATAACAGATTTAGAACAGATTAAAAGCTTAGATTATAAGTTATCATCCTAACACTTAAAGTTAAGGAATATTTATTGAAAAGAGGTAACTAAAGCGACAATTAACAAAAAGAAAATCCCGCTCTGGGCGGGATTTTCTCATGCTTCTTTGAAATGTTAGTTATTTTGCAAACAAAGGCAAACTGGACATCATTTTATTCACTTTTTCTGCAATCTCTTCAAGTTTTGCTTCATCTTCATAATTTAAGATAACGTCATCAATTAAATCAACAATCGCAATCATATCATTTTCTTTTAAGCCCCTAGTTGTAACCGCTGCTACGCCAATTCTTATTCCTGAAGTCACAAAAGGAGATTTGTCATCAAAAGGTACCATATTTTTATTTACGGTAATATCAGCTTTTACCAAGGCGTTTTCAGCATCTTTACCGCTAATGTTTTTATTTCGTAAATCAATCAGCATCATGTGGTTATCTGTTCCGCCAGAAATAATTTTATAGCCTTTTTTCATAAAAGTAGCAGCCATAGTTGCCGCATTTTTCTTCACTTGAATTTGATAAGCTAAAAATTCATCAGTTAAAGCTTCCCCAAACGCAATGGCTTTTGCTGCAATAACGTGTTCTAAAGGGCCACCCTGATTTCCTGGAAAAACAGCAGAATCAATTAAAGCCGACATTTTTTTCAGGCTTCCGTTTTTTAATGTTTGTCCGAACGGATTGTCGAAATCTTTTCCGATCATTATAATCCCTCCACGAGGCCCGCGCAATGTTTTATGGGTTGTGGTAGTTACAAAATGACAATGAGGAATTGGATCATTTAAAATTCCTTTGGCAATTAATCCTGCAGGATGGGAAATATCCGCCATTAATAAGGCACCGACAGAATCTGCTATTTCTCTAAATCTTTTAAAATCCATATCTCTAGAATACGCCGAAGCACCAGCAATAATTAACTTTGGCTTTTCTTTGGTAGCAGTTTCCTGAATTTTGTCGTAATTTAAGACACCTGTTTCTTTTTCAACGCCATAAAAAGACGTTTTATACAATTTTCCTGAAAAATTTACCGGAGAGCCATGCGTTAAATGTCCGCCATGCGACAAATCGAAACCTAAAATTTTATCTCCCGGATTTAAAACAGCCTGATAAACAGCGGCATTTGCCTGTGAGCCTGAATGTGGTTGCACATTCACATATTCTGCGCCAAAAAGTTCTTTTGCCCTATCAATCGCAATTTGTTCCACAACATCAACCACTTCACAACCGCCATAATAACGTTTGTTAGGATATCCTTCTGCATACTTGTTGGTTAAAACGGAACCTGTAGCTTCCATAACTTGTTCACTTGCAAAATTTTCCGAAGCAATTAATTCCAAACCATTGGTTTGTCTTTCTTTTTCGTCTTGAATTAAATCGAAGATAATTTGGTCACGTTGCATTGATTTTTATTTTTAAAAGTTAAATATTTTGCAAAAATATGAATTTCATTTTGCATTTAATAAGAAACTTCTATATTTGAATAGAAAATAATAACTACTAATAGTTTATATATATGCAAATAGCAGCAAATGATCCAAACAAAAAAACATGGTTAAATATAGCAGAAAACTGCGATTTTCCCATTCAAAATATACCATTTGGCGTTTTTATCACAAAAGATGACATTATAACCATTGGAACAAGGATCGGCGAGTATGCGATTGATTTGGGTGCTTTTCACCAATTGGGATATTTTAACGGAATTCCATTGACCGATGATATGTTTATGCAAGATTCCCTAAATGATTTTATTTCAGACGGAAGAAAAACGTGGAGATTGGTAAGAAATAGGATTGCA
This sequence comes from Lutibacter sp., assembly GCA_028696945.1. Taxonomy (GTDB): domain Bacteria; phylum Bacteroidota; class Bacteroidia; order Flavobacteriales; family Flavobacteriaceae; genus Lutibacter. The sequence goes on along the minus strand of JAQVGD010000022.1, from coordinate 4,017 downwards.
GATGTTTTTGATGAAAAAAATGCAAGTTTACGGGACAATTTAAAACATAGAGAAGTCATTATTTTCGACGTTAATGAAGTTGAAATGTTGTTACCGATAAATGTTGGCGATTATACCGATTTTTATTCCAGTAAAGAACACGCCACCAATGTTGGGATGATGTTTAGAGGAACAGACAATGCTTTGATGCCCAATTGGCTTCATATACCTGTAGGTTATCACGGACGTTCCTCCTCTGTGGTAGTTTCTGGAACAAAAATTCGAAGACCTTATGGGCAAATATTACCAGCCGGAGAAACCCAACCTATTTTTGGTTCTACAAAAGCGTTGGATATGGAACTTGAAACCGCATTTATTACCACTGATGTCAATAATTTGGGCGAGTCTATTTCTGTTGATGAAGCAAGTGACTATATTTTTGGCATGGTTTTATTTAATGATTGGAGTGCCAGAGATATTCAAAAATGGGAATATGCGCCGCTTGGACCGTTTTTAGGAAAAAGTTTTGCCTCAACAATGTCTCCTTGGATTATTACAATGGATGCTTTGGAACCTTTTAAATGCAATGGACCAAAACAAGAAATTACGCCACTTCCCTATTTACAACAAAAAACTTCCAAAAACAGTTACGACATAAAACTGAAAGCGGTTGTTGAAACAGAAAATGGAGATTTAAATTTGCTAACTGAAACAAATTTTAAATATTTATACTGGACAATGGCACAACAATTGGCCCATCATACCAGCAATGGATGCAATGTAAGAGCAGGTGATTTATTAGGTAGTGGAACCATTTCCGGACCAACAAAAGGCAGTTATGGCTCTATGTTGGAATTAACTTGGGGCGGGAAAGAACCCATCACTTTAAAAGATGGAACTACAAGAACGTTTTTCAACGATGGCGACAATGTAATTATTCGTGGGTATTGTAAAAACGACAAAATAAGAATAGGTTTTGGTAAATGTACCGGTAAAATAATGCCGGCAGTTAAATTAAAAAATAAGAAAAATTGAATAACTTGATTGTCAAAAAAGCCCTGAAATATATTTTTTAGGGCTTTTTTGGTTATTTTTAAAAATGAATTCTTGACCCTGTAAAACTTAAAGTTAAAGCGGGCAACAACCCTTTAATTTACTACTGTTTCGGTTATTATTTTTGTACTGTCGTACTTTATTCTAATCATTATTAGTTACTATACTTTTACCAATCTCTTTATTACCATAAATATCAATGTTCTCTGACTTCGAATATTTTTTCCATTCCCTTAATAGCTTGTTAAATTCATTGTTTTCACACACCTCAAATCTTTTTAGTGCATAATACATTCCTGTTATTGAAACATCAGAAAATCTTGAGCGATGTCTTTTCTGACAATTCGGACACCACATCATTGGTGGCTGAATATTCAAATCTGTTCGAATTTGTTTTAATTTTTTGTTCAAATCATTTACAATAATAAAATGCTGTTCTATTGACAGTTTTGAACTCCAACTAACTTTAAGAATGTTCTTTAGTTCAGGAAACCAAGTTGTATGCGCTTGTCCTATTGGCATAGTTATTCAATTTCGGTTTCACTTTTTATTTTTTTCATTTCTTCATGTGTCACTCCATAAAGAAATCCCCCGCTTGTATATCCAAGAATCATTGCAAAATATTCATCACTTTTATAACCGCATAAAGCATTTAATTCATCCTCTCGCCTTTTCTTTAATAAAAGTCTTTGCTGTATATGTGATTCTAACGACTTTTGCAACTGGTTTTCATACTCTTCTGTAATTTCAAATCCAATCATTCTTAACTCTTTAATAGTACATAATTTGTCAACTGAATACTTTTTTGAATATCCTTTAACAACATTGTTTCCTGAATAAGTTTTTATCCAATCCTTTGCTGATCGAAGCCTGTATTCTCTTTTAAGAGTTTTTTTCATCTGTTTATATTTTATTTTTTATTGGTACAGATGCAGTTCGCCATTAATCATTCCTCTGTGTATCAAAATTTGTTATGCTCGTTTCATCTGTTTATATTTTATTTTTTAGTGGTACAGATGCAGTTCGCCATTAATCATTCCTCTGTGTATCAAAATTTGTTATGCTCGTTTCATCTGTTTATATTTTATTTTTTATTGGTACAGATGCAGTTCGCCATTAATCATTCCTCTGTGTATCAAAATTTGTTATGCTCGTTTCATTTGATCTAATCATAAGATTCCTTAGGCAAAGCTATTAAATTCTTAATATATTGTTCATTGTCATAAGATTTCCCAAATTTTATAATATTAAATAACTCAACAGCTAAACATTGCCCAATCATTTGTCTGGTTTGAAAATCATCAAATCCTTGTTTCCGCAATCTATCAAATGTTATTTTAGTCTCAGGAGGGTCATTATCTCTGAGTTGATTCTTTATTATTTCAAAAATCTGTTCTCTTAATTTCTCATTTGTTTCCATAGTTTCAGGTTTTCTTCAGTATGTGGCACAGCGGTATTTTATAAGTTTTGTACGACTAAAAGTCAGAGATTTTTCGCCCGTAGCAAATCGTTTGTTGGATGTTTGTTGGTTTGTATTAGTTCAAATTTGTGCATAAATTTTATGAGATGTTGGGTGTAGTTTTTTTAGTCAGAATTCATAGAAATGTCCTTCCATTGATTTTCATCAGGATCAAATAACTGTTCTAAATTATAATTGTATTTTTTATTTCCATCTAGAGGAGTATATGTTATAGAAATTACTCTTTTTAAGTTTGATTGTTCACTAATTGGGCGGTTCATAATTCTCTCGAATTCTTCTCTTCCAAAAGAAAATGACCACTCAGAGGTGTCATCTGGAAACTGAATAAGATCTTTCTCGGTATGTGAAGATAATACATCCTTATTTAAAATAATTTTCACGTCCATTTGTGTTATTTTTGCAGGTGAATTTTTCACACGACAAGCAATTCTGAAGGGAATTGGAAGTATTGTTTTATTTTCTATATCGACAACTCCATAATTTGAAGCCCATACAAAGGGTCGAATGTTTCTTGTATATTCTTGTCTTGTCCAATAAAGTGATATAAATGAAGTAATCAGTGCGATAATAGCGATTATTATTGGTATCCATTCATTATACCAAGGAGAATTGGGCAAATTTTCAATTATTACTTTCGTGGTTTCCATTTGTTAAAGTTTTTATGTTCATAGATTTTTTTTAATTACACACAACTTCTTTTATAGCTTTAACAGTAATGGAATAATGGGAATCATTATAAATTACTTCTCCGTTTTTTATGACCAGAACTTGTGGCGATTGGTGCGCTACTTTAAACTTTTCCGAAATATCATTAGACAAGGTTCTATATTCTAATAAATCTAAAAAATACATGACGATTTCATTTTCTGGAATGTCATAATCGCTTTCAAAATTTTTAAGTGCCATTCTGCTAGTACCGCATCTTGTGCTGTGTTTAAAAATTAAAACAGGCTTGACAATCGAAATTTTTATGATTTCTTCCAATTGTGCTTTATCGGTTAAAGCCAGCCAATTTATTTTTAAATTATTTCCTGTTCTATCTGTACTTTTAATTAAATTATCGAAAAATCCCATTACAAATGTTTTACCTTTAGACTGCAAATTTAGCGATAACTTACCAAAAAAGACAAAATGTCTTTACAATATTGATTATGTAAGACAAAATGGCTTATTTACTGGCTATTATTTAAGTGGAATATTTTTTGAGAATTAGAATTAAAGATAATTAAATTAAATGTTATGGACTTTAATAAACTTACAATAAAATCGCAGGAAGCCGTACAACAAGCACAACAAATTGCACAAAGTTACGGTCACCAACAAATAGAAAATTCTCACATTTTAAAAGCCATTTTTGAAGTGGATGAAAATGTAGCTCCTTTTATATTTAAAAAGATAGGTCTAAATATTGATTTGCTTAAAAGTTTGATAGTCAAAACCTTGGAAAGTTATTCGAAAGTTACTGGTGGTGAAATTTCACTATCGGGAAACGCTTCTAAAATGTT
>JAQVGD010000175.1 GCA_028696945.1 Lutibacter sp. | reverse complement strand
AAAAGATACAATGTTACGGAAGGTGGTTTTTATGGCGATTACTATTTACTGAACTTAACGGATGAAAATGCGGCTAAACTAAAAGTAAATCCAATCGTTAAAAGCATTACCAAACAAATTACCCCAAAAGGCAATTATGAATCTGGCGTATTTCCCCATAACAAACAATACGCTTGGTCAATAGATAATTACGGACCAATATATATTCCTGAAGCAGGAAAAACGGTTGAATTAAACACCAAATCGTTGCCATTTTATAAAAGAATTATTGAAGTTTATGAAAACAATAATTTAACAACAAACGGGGACGAAATTTTTATCAATGGAAAACTTGCCACTACCTATACCTTTAAGCAAGATTATTATTGGATGATGGGCGATAATAGACATAATTCTGAAGATGCCCGTTATTGGGGTTATGTTCCTTTTGACCATGTGGTTGGAAAACCTGTATTTATTTGGTTTAGCTGGGACAGTAATGGCGAGGGAATTGCCCAAAAAATAAGATGGGAACGTCTTTTCACAACGGTTCACGGCAGCGGAAAACCTGTTTCATACTTGTACTATTTTTTAGGCGCACTTGGGTTATTGTATGCTTTTAGCCTTTTTAGAAAGCGCAAAAAAACTGAATAATTTTTTATGATTTTATTGCAGCCTACCTATTTTTCTCCCATTCTGCAATATGTTGCCGTTGCATATACTGATGAAATTATTTTTGAAACAGAAGATAATTTTCAGAAACAAACCTATAGAAACAGGTGCTATATTTGTACAGCCCAAGGAAAGCAGTTGCTAAATGTTCCTGTTCAGCATACCAATGAAATTAAGCAAAAAACAAAGGATGTAAAAATAGACTATAAAGATAACTGGCACAAGCAACACCTAAAAACCTTACAAACAGCTTACAGTTCATCACCTTTTTATGAATTTTATATCGATGATTTACTACCTGTTTTTGAGAAGAAAAAACATTTTTTGTTGGATTTAAATTTTTTGGCGCACGAAATTATCATGGATGCTTTGCAACTAGAAATTCCTACGAAAAAAACTACGAAATATGAAAAAGAAACAAAGCTACTGGATTTAAGAATCTTGGCAGAAGACAAACCCAAAATAACCTACAATCTTGAGCGTTATATTCAGGTTTTTTCTGAAAATCATGGTTTCATTTCCAATTTAAGTATCTTGGATTTAATTTTTATGGAAGGCCCGAATGCCCTAAATTACTTAGAAAAACAAAAAATCACTTTTTAGTTTGGAAATTATCCGATTTATCACACATTACGGAATGCACTTTTTACTTCCCGGTGCAATCGCCTTCTATTTCTTTAGAGAAAACTGGAAAAATGTTTGGCTAATCTTTATTTTAACAATGTTGGTCGATCTCGATCATTTATTGGCAACGCCAATTTTTAGCCCGACAAGATGCAGCATTAATTTTCATATCCTTCATTCCTACTATGCCATTGCAATTTATTTCGTTGGGCTTTTCTTCAAAAAAACAAAAATTGTAGCAATAGGCCTATTGCTTCACATGCTAACAGATGCGATTGATTGCCTTTGGATAAATTAGTAAAAGATTAATTTATCTTTTATTAATTTTTTAATATCTTCGTGCCATAAAAATTTTCAAAAAAATGTCAGAATTAAAAAACAAAACAATCGCTGAAATTGTAAGTGATGACATCAGCACAGCTTCTGTATTTAAAAAATACAAATTGGATTTTTGCTGTGGTGGTGGAAAAACGGTAGAGGATGCCTGCGAAAAAGCAAACATAAATGTTGATAATGTAGTTAATGATTTACTGAATAATACTTCGAAAAAAGAAGTGCCGAATTTAAATTTTAAAGATTGGAGTGCTGATTTTTTGGCAGACTATATTGTTTATGTACACCACACTTATTTAAGACAAAATCTGCCTATTATCAGTGAATTTGCAGATAAGGTTGCCAAAGTTCACGGTCAGCATGAACCAAAAACCATAGAAATCGCGCAATTATTTTCTTCAATTTCAAGTGAAATGACTTCTCATATGAGAAAAGAAGAGTTTATTTTATTTCCAGCTATTAAGGCAAAAGCCGATAACCCTCATTTTGAATTTGACGAGAAAACCTTTTCATTGATAAAAGACGAACATGAAGAAGTTGGTATCCTAATTAAAAAAATACAAGAATTAAGTTCTGATTTTACGCCTCCTGAATGGGCTTGCAATACCTTTAAAGCACTCTATTTTAAGCTTGAGGAATTTACCAACGATTTATACCAACATATACATTTAGAAAACAATATTTTATTTCCAAAAGTAAAAAACCTATAACAAAACCCCTTGAAAATAAAAAAGGCTGCTTGAATATTTATTCAAACAGCCTTTTTTTATAGACATTTATTGTCGTTTATCTTATCAATTTTTTAAATTTAATTCGTTTCGGCGTTAAATCACCACCCAATCGTTTTTTCTTATTTTCTTCATAATCGGTAAAAGAACCTTCAAAAAAATAAACTTCAGAATTACCTTCAAAAGCCAAAATATGCGTACAAATCCGGTCTAAAAACCAACGGTCGTGACTAATGATTACCGCACAGCCCGCAAAGTTTTCCAAACCTTCTTCCAAAGCTCGCAACGTATTGATGTCCAAATCGTTTGTTGGCTCATCCAATAACAGCACGTTTCCTTCCTCACGCAAAGTCATCGCCAAATGCAATCTGTTTCTTTCACCGCCAGATAATGTGCTCACTTTTTTATTTTGGTCACTTCCTGAAAAATTGAATCGGCTTAAATAAGCCCTAGAATTTACCTGTCGGCCACCCATTAAAACAAGCTCCTGTTCGTCAGAAAAGTTTTGCCAAATTGTTTTTTCAGAATCAATATTTGCATGGCTTTGGTCAACATAAGCGATTTTAGCAGTTTCACCCACAATAAACTCGCCTTTATCGGGTTTTTCTTCACCCATAATCATTTTAAAAATAGTGGTTTTACCGGCACCATTTGGACCAATAATACCAACTATTCCAGCCTGAGGAAGCTTAAAATTTAAATTTTCATACAATAATTTATCGCCAAACGCTTTAGAAACGTCAATTGCGTCAATAACATTGGTTCCTAAACGAGGCCCATTTGGAATGTAAATTTCCAATTTTTCATCCAATTGATTTTGATCTTGGCTCATTAGCTTATCATAATTTGATAAACGGGCTTTTGATTTTGCATGTCGGCCTTTTGGTGCCATTCTCACCCATTCCAACTCACGTTCCAATGTTTTTTGGTGTTTAGAAGCTTGTTTTGATTCTTGTGCCAATTTTTTTGCTTTTTGCTCTAGCCATGTAGAATAATTCCCTTTCCATGGAATCCCTTCACCCCTGTCAAGTTCCAAAATCCATCCAGCCACGTTATCGAGAAAATAACGGTCGTGAGTAACAGCAATAACGGTTCCCTTATATTGTTGTAAATAGTGCTCTAACCATTGAACAGATTCTGCATCTAAATGGTTGGTGGGCTCATCCAGCAATAAAATATCAGGTTCTTGTAATAGCAATCTACACAATGCAACCCTTCTTCGCTCTCCACCTGAAAGATTTTTAATTGGCGTATCACCGTCTGGCGTTCTCAACGCATCCATGGCAATTTCAAGCTTGGTGTCTAATTCCCATGCATTGGAAGCGTCAATTTTATCTTGAAGCACCGCTTGTTGCGCCATTAATTTATCCATTTTGTCGGCATCAGAATACACTTCTTCCAATCCAAACATGTCATTTATTTTGTTGTATTCTTCTAATATGGCAACGGTTTCTGCAACGCCTTCTTTTACAACATCCAATACCGTTTTGCTATCATCCAATTGTGGTTCTTGCGATAAAAATCCGACAGAATAGCCTGGCGCAAAAACCACATCTCCTTGGTAGTTTTTTTCAATTCCGGCAATAATTCGAAGTAAAGTTGATTTACCCGAACCATTTAAGCCTAAAATCCCGATTTTAGCGCCGTAAAAGAAACTTAAATATATGTTTTTTAAAACAGGCTTATTCGCCCCTTGGTAGGTTTTTGTTAAACCTGCCATTGAAAAGATTACCTTCTTATCGTCTGCCATTTTATTAGTTGTTAGTTGTAAGTTATTAGTTGTAAGCTTTAAGCTTTTTTATGTTAAAGGTTATTAGTTGCTCAGTTAGTTAACTTTTAACATTTTAATTCCAACACGCCAGCTGGCCTTATCGCTAAAAATGTATCCCGTACATTTTCTTAACGCTCAATCCTCCCTTCGGGGGTTAGGGGGCTTTATACCCTTCCTTTTAAAGCATTAAACACCCAAGCAATGGCAAAAAACCCTACTCCTACGGAAACAAATCCCCAACCAGCTACATCATCATATCTAAATGCTCCGAGCGCGATAAGCCCTACACCAACAACAAGCATAATAAATGTTGCCCAAGCCAATACAGTATTTTTATTCATTTTGTATGGTTATTTTTTAAATTAGATTTCTAAAAAAAATTACAATTTGTAAATATCGTTATTTTAAACCACAAAAATACAAAAAAACGCCCTCTTTAAGAAGGCGTTGGATTAAAATAATCGTAAAAATGTCTATTTAAAACTGAGCTGCCTCCGTTTTTTTTTGTTTAATTTATTTATACAACCTTCCTTAATTTTTCTTCAACTTTATTGTTTTTAGAAATAACTTCAAATTGATTAGACGTGTTGTTTTCGCCTCCTGCTTTTAAAGCTTTGTCTCCTGCAAAAAATGTTTTATGGTCATCACCAAGATTTGATCCTGCCATTCTTTGATGTTTTACGCAAGAAACGCCTTTACGAATTTCCTTTCTCTGAACACCTTTTACATAAGCCAACATACCTTCCTCACCAAAATATCCCTCCGTTAAATCATTCATTTGAAGTGCTGTTGTATGATACGTTGGCAAGGTAATTAAGTGATGAAAAATACCTGCATCTCTTGCGCCATCTATTTGGAACGTTCTAATTTTCTCATCAGCACGATAGCACAATGGCGAATCATCATATTGTGCATCCATTAAATTATTTCTATCGTAGTCGGTCATATTTTTACCTTCCGAAAGCATTTCATCATATGCCTGATTGCGGAAATTCAATGTCCAATTAAAAGATGGCGAGTTGTTGTAAACCAACTTGGCATTTGGCACAACTTCTTTAATTCTGTTTACCATACTTGCAATTTGCTTCACATTTGGTGTTGGCGTTTCAATCCATAGTAAATCTGCTCCATTTTGAAGACTCGTAACACAATCTAACACAACTCTATCTATATTTGAACCCTCTTTAAATTGATACAATCCATTTGGCAATCTTACAGGACGTACTAATTTACCATCTCTTTTAAGAAACACATCATCTTCTTTAGCATCATTTATATCAATTTCTTCTGCTTCTACAAAGGCTAAATATTGAGAAGCTAAATCTCCTTTCTCATAGCTCACTGGCAATTTTTGGGTAAGACTTGCGCCTTCAGAATCAGTTCTTGCAACAATAATTCCGTCTTCTACTCCCAATTCTAAAAACGCATACCTAATCGCATTCAGTTTGGCAATAAAATCTTCGTGAGGCACAGTAACTTTTCCATCTTGATGACCACATTGTTTGGCATCAGAAACTTGATTTTCAATTTGGATAGCACAAGCACCAGCTTCAATCATTTTTTTAGTTAACAAATAAGTAGCTTCTTCATTCCCAAAACCTGCATCGATATCAGCAATAATAGGAACTATATGTGTTTCAAAATTATCAATTTGATTTTGCACATCTTCACCATTTTCAAGTCTTCTAAATAAATCATTTAACTCAATTGCATCTGCTTGACGCAAGAAATCGTAAATTTCCTTTATTAAAGCTGGAACAGTAGTTTTTTCGTGCATCGATTGATCTGGCAACGGGCCAAATTCTGAGCGTAATGCAGCAACCATCCAACCAGATAGGTATAAATATCTTTTACTTGTTGTTTTATGATGCTTTTTAACGGCAATCATATTTTGTTGGGCAACAAAACCATGCCAACAACCTAATGACTGTGTGTAATTTGAAGCATCCGCATCATATTCTGCCATATCTTTTCTCATAATAGCGGCTGTATATTTAGCGATATCTAAACCTGTTTTAAAACGATTTTGAGCAACCATTCTAGCAGCAATTTCAGGATTTATCGCATTCCAAGTATTTCCATACTTAGCTTTTAGATCTTTTACAGTTTGTATAGCAGAACTATAATTACTTTGTGCTAAATTTTTCATAATTTTGTTTATAATTTTTATAGTTATTAATTTAAATCACCCTTTAATTTCGCGGTTTTTGGGTGGTTTTTTTTATAGGTATTTATACGCTTTTAAGGTTAGAAATTCTTCAAATTTTTCTGAAACGACCAGTGAATCAAACAATTCTATAGCCAATTTAAATTTTCCTGTTCTAAATTCATTGTCCCCAACCATATCCTTAATTTGATGAATTTCAGACTTCAATAATTCGAGATAAAGTTTAACGGTAAATATTCTACCATCTTCCATTTCAGACTTATTATGAAGCCATTGCCACAATTGTGTTCTTGAAATTTCGGCGGTTGCGGCATCTTCCATCAAATTGTACAAGGCAGCAGCACCATTTCCAGA
>JAQVGD010000021.1:10753-29007 GCA_028696945.1 Lutibacter sp. | reverse complement strand
GATGCAGTCTGGCACGGTAATGTGCGCGATCGGCATTGTTTTTTGGATGCGTTTGATCAGGGCAACATCACAAGGTGCCATTCAATTGGGTTTTGATGCCAAAGAAGCGCAGGAATTGGCGATGCACACCTGTTTGGGTGCGGCGAGTTTATTGATCCAGTCTGGAAATCATCCCGAGCAGGAAATAGACAAAGTGACCACGCCAAGTGGCTGTACCATTGAAGGTTTGAACGAGATGGAGCATCAGGGATTGAGCTCTTCCTTAATAAAAGGTTTGATCACTTCATTTGAAAAAATAAATCAGATTTAAAACGAAAAAATGGAATTATTTGATGTTTATCCGCTGTACAACGTTACACCCGTAAAAGCGAAAGGTGCTTTTGTTTGGGATGAAAACGAGACAAAATATTTGGATTTTTACGGTGGACACGGCGTTATTTCAATTGGCCATTCGCATCCTGATTACGTGAAATCTTTGGGCGAACAACTGACTAAGATTGGCTTTTATTCCAACTCCATTGTCAACCCGCTCCAACAGGAATTGGCTCATAAACTGGGAAAATTATCGGATTGTGAAAATTACAACTTATTTTTGTGCAATTCGGGTGCCGAAGCGAATGAAAATGCCTTAAAATTGGCTTCGTTTGAAACCGAGAAAAGCAGAATCATTTCCTTTAAAAATGCTTTTCACGGAAGAACTTCTGCGGCGGTTGCCGTAACCGACAATCCATCTATAAATGCGCCTATAAATCTTCAGCAAGAAGTGACTTTTTTGCCTTTAAATGACCTAGAGTTGGTAATTCATGAAATTGGAAAAGGTGACGTAGCCGCTGTGATTATTGAAGGAATTCAAGGTGTTGGTGGCTTGGATGAAGGAACTACCGCGTTTTTTCAGGAAGTCCAAAAAGAATGTAATGAAAATAAGGTGGTATTTATTTTAGATGAAATCCAGTCGGGTTATGGCAGAAGCGGAAAATTTTTTGCTTTTCAGCACCATAATATTCAGCCTGATATAATTACAACAGCCAAAGGAATGGGAAACGGATTTCCAATTGGAGGCGTGTTGATTGCCGATAAATATAAAGCCAAATACAGCATGTTGGGAACTACCTTTGGCGGAAATCATTTGGCTTGCGCTGCAGGCATCTCGGTACTTGATGTAATGAAAAAAGAGAAATTGATGGACAATGTGAAGGAAGTTTATGCTTATTTTCTTCAGGAGATTGCAACAGTTCCGAAAATTAAAAAGGTAAAAGGAAAAGGGTTGATGTTGGGTATTGAATTCGATTTTGAAGTGGGAGAATTGCGAAAAAAACTCATTTTCGACAAGCATATTTTTACCGGCGGCTCAAATAATAAGAATTTGTTGCGGATTTTGCCGCCTCTAAATGTAAAACAAGAACACGTTGATATTTTTATGAATGCATTGAAAGAAATTTTAGACTGATGAATAAAACACTGACTTCACAACAAAAAAATGCCGTTTTAATTTCCATTGCAAAAATAATTACCGAAGAAAAATCGGCATTGCTGGAAGCTAATAAAACGGACGTTAAGAATTATAGTGGTGACGATTTGGCTATGACCGATCGTTTAAAAGTAGATGAAGAAAAAATTAGCGGAATGATTTTGTCACTACGGCAATTGGTGGCTGATGTGGATCCAATCGGGAAAGAACTGTATCATTTTACCCACGAAAACGGATTGGAAGTCGCCAACAAAACGGCACCATTCGGTACGGTTTTAATCATTTATGAATCCAGACCCGATGTGACTGTTGAAGCCGCGGGAATCGCTTTTAAATCGGGAAATAAAATTTTATTGAAAGGCGGAAAGGAATCCGTAAATTCAAACCTGAAAATTGTGGAATTCTGGCACAAAGCCTTGTCTCAAAATAAAATTTCAACAAATTGGGTGGAATATCTGGATTATAACAGGACAGAAACGCAAAAATTTCTGCAAAATCCAACACAAAAAGTGGATTTAATTGTGCCTCGCGGCGGTGAAAAATTAATTGCCTTTGTTAAGCAATACGCCACTTGTCCGGTTATTGTAAGCGGTCGCGGCAATAATTTTATTTATGTGGATAAGGAAGCCGATTTAAAAATGACGCTTAAAATAATTCTCAATGCAAAAACCACAAAAATATCGGCCTGTAATGCAGCCGACAAAGTGTTGATCAATTCAAATTTGCCAAATAAAGAAATATTCATTAAAAAATTGATCGCTGAATTATTGAAATTCAATGTTGAAATTTTAGGAGATGGTAAATTGTCAACTTTTGAAAATGTAGCGAATTTTGAAGATGAAAGTATTTGGTTTGAAGAGTTTCTGGATTATAAAATTGTTTTGGGAAGCGTAAATACTGACGAAGAAGCCATTGAAAAGATTAATAAATATGGCGGTGGACATTCCGCAGTAATCATTACCAAAAATAATGAAACCGCAAATGTTTTTATGGAATCGGTTGATTCAGCCGCTGTTTATCAAAATGCATCCACCCGATTTACCGATGGCGGTCAGTTTGGATTGGGCGGAGAATTGGCCATAAGTACTGATAAATTGCATCACAGGGGGCCGATGGGACTACAACATTTAGTTACAAACAAGTGGTATATATATGGAAATGGGCAAATCAGGTAAAAAAAGAATATTGCTAAAAATTGGCACCAATGTGTTGACCAAAGAGAGCGACAACATCTCCAGAGGAAAAATGGAGGATATCGCAAAACAAATTGCCTGTTTACAAGACGATTATGAATTTGTGATTGTGAGTTCTGGTGCTATTGCCGTGGCCAAACAGTTTGTGAAATTGGAGAGCAACGGAAAAAAAATAAACGTAAAACAAGCGTTGGCATCCATCGGTCAGCCGCATTTAATGCGAATTTATCAGGAGTGTTTTAGGGAATTGGGATTGCTCACTTCTCAATGTTTGCTGTCGTATTCCGATTTTGAAAAAGAACAATCTAAACTAAATATCGTTAGCACCATTAATGTTTTGGTTGAAAATAATTACATTCCCATTATCAATGAAAATGACACGGTTGCTACCGATGAAATAAAATTTGGCGACAATGATAAATTATCGGCTTTAACTGCGGCGTTGTTGCACGCTGATTTATTGATTATAGCCACCAACACCAATGGAATTTACACGAAAGAATCGATGCACAACCATCATAAAAAAACGATTTTGGAAACATCGGATATTCAATCTCTGAAAAGGGAGGCTGAAATAACCATTTCTTCAGGAGGAACTGGAGGGATGATTTCTAAAATTGAAGCTGCCGAAATCGCCCAAAATGCCACTATTGAAACGTGGATTCTCAATGGATTAGCTGATAACTTTATCCTTGATGCCATTCAGCATAAATCGGTTTTCACAAAAATTACCAAAAAATGATACACTTTACCAACATAAATGATCTTGGAAATCTGCAAATAGCAGTTCAGGAAGCTATTGAAATCAAGAAAAACCCACTTCAACACAAAGCTTTAGGAGAAGGAAAAACAATCTGTTTGCTGTTTTTCAACAACAGTTTGCGGACAAGGTTAAGCACCCAAAAAGCAGCCCAAAATTTGGGGATGAATGTGGTAGTGATGAATTTCGGCAATGAAGGCTGGGAATTAGAATTTGAAGAAGGTACTATCATGAACGGCTCAAAGTCAGAACATGTAAAAGAAGCGGCAAAAGTGATTGCGCAATATTGTGATATTGTGGCTATTAGGGCTTTTGCTTCGCTGACGGATAAGGAAAAAGACCAAGCTGAAATTGTGCTGGAAAGTTTTAAAAAATATGCTGGAATTCCTGTTGTAAATATGGAAAGTGCCACCGGGCATCCGTTGCAGGCCTTGGCCGATGCCATTACGATGGAAGAATTTAAAACTGCGCACAAACCAAAAGTGGTGTTGTCTTGGGCACCGCATCCAAAAGCATTGCCACATGCCGTGGCAAATTCTTTTGTTGAAATGATGCAGTTGCAGGATGCGGATTTTGTGATTACACATCCCGAAGGTTATGAGTTGGATCCTGAAATTACCAAAAATTCAGCCATAGAATATGACCAAGAAAAAGCATTTGGAAACGCCGATTTTGTGTATGTGAAAAATTGGAGTTCCTTCAAAGATTATGGAAAAGTGAATAATATAGACAGTAATTGGATGATTACTTCTAAAAAAATGAAACTGACCAACAACGCTAAATTTATGCACTGTTTGCCGGTAAGAAGAAACGTTATTGTTACCGATGAAGTGATTGATTCAGAAAATTCCATTGTGATTCAACAGGCAAATAATCGTACCTTCTCCGCCCAAATTATGTTGAAAAAAATATTGGAAAATCATGAGTAAACAACAATTGTATATCGTTAAAATTGGCGGAAATATCATTGATAATGAGATGGCTTTAGCATCATTTTTAAAAGATTTTTCCGCTTTGGAAGGACTTAAATTACTGGTTCACGGCGGTGGGAAAAAAGCTGATGAAATTTCTGAATCAATGGGTTTATCATCTAAAATGATTGCGGGAAGAAGGGTGACCGATGAAGCAACTTTGGAAGTGGTAACCATGGTTTATGCCGGATTGTTAAATAAAGAAATCACGGCCCAATTGCAAAAATTTGACTGTAATGCCTTGGGTTTGTCGGGTGCGGATGGCAATTGCATTTTGGCTCACAAAAGGATTGTTGCGGATGTTGATTACGGATTTGCGGGGGATGTTGATGCGATTAACTCCGAATTTATAAAGGTGTTGTTGCAAAATAAAGTAACGCCTGTTTTTTGCGCGATTACGCACGACAAGAACGGACAATTATTAAACACAAATGCCGATACCATTGCTTCGGAAATTGCGATAGCCATGAGCGAGTTTTATGAGGTAACACTGAATTATGTCTTCGAGCTGAAAGGCGTTTTGGAAAATATAAAAGATGAAAATTCTGTCATTCAATATATTAATATAGAGAAATATGAACAATTGATTGAAAGTGGTATTATTTCAGAAGGAATGGTTCCAAAGCTTCATAATTGTTTTAATGCGTTAAAAAAAGGCGTTCAAAAAGTGAACATTGGTAATGCATCACTCATTAAAAACACTAATAATTTGTTTACCTCATTAACAATCGATAATTTAAGTTGAATAATTAAAATGTATTTTTCTTTGTGCGACTCTGAGGCTCTCTGTGAATCTTTGTGTAACGTTGATGTTGTAAATTTTCAAAATGAAAAGATTCAAAGAAAAGTGATATTCTCTTATAAACGGTTGCTTTAAAGCGTATTTAAAAAAAATAAGAAAAAAACAAATGATTAATAAATTAACAAAGGAAGCTATAGAGCTACTTAAAAATTTAATCGCAACGCAGTCTTTTTCTGGGGAGGAAAATGAAAGCGCGCTGTTAATTATACAATGGTTTTCCGATCATAACATTAAATTTGAAAGGGATAGACACAATGTTTGGGCAAAAAACAAGTATTTCAATACTTCAAAAAAGACGATATTGTTAAACTCTCATCACGATACGGTAAAACCCAATAAAGGTTATACAAAAAACCCCTATAATCCAGAAATTTCAGAAGGGAAATTATATGGATTGGGAAGCAATGATGCAGGCGGAAGTTTGGTTTCTCTGTTGGCGACATTCACTTATTTTTATGAGAGAAATAATTTGAATTATAATATTGTGATGGTGGCTTCAGGCGAGGAAGAAAGCTCAGGTTTGAATGGATTAAACAGTATGCTGCAAATTATTCCTCCTATTGATTTCGCTATTATTGGCGAGCCAACATTAATGCAATTGGCCATTGCTGAAAAGGGATTGTTGGTGCTGGATTGCGAAGCGAAAGGAACTTCAGGTCACGCAGCGCATGGAATTGGAGACAATGCCATTTATAAAGCGATTGAAGACATTCATTGGTTTCAAAATTTTGAATTTCCAAAGGAATCTGAAATGTTGGGAAAGGTAAAAATGACCGTAACGCAAATTAATGCTGGAAATCAGCACAATGTAATTCCGGCAACTTGCAATTTTGTGGTGGATGTGAGGGTTACTGATGCGTACAGCAACAAGGAAGTATTGGAAATTGTGCAATCGAATGTGAAATGTGACGTGAAAGCAAGATCGTTAAGGCTAAATTCGTCTTCAATTCCTAAAAACCATCCCATTGTTGAAGCGGGAATTAAATTGGGCAGAAAAACCTATGGTTCGCCAACATTATCAGACCAAGCGGTGTTAAGTTGCCCATCCTTGAAATTAGGTCCGGGCGACAGTTTTCGTTCACATACCGCAGATGAATTTATTTATGTGAATGAAATTGAAGAAGGTATTGAGTTGTATATCAAAATATTAAATGAAATTATGTTGTAGGGACAGCTCGCGAGCTGTCCTGTCCGCATTACACAATTAAACGCTTAAATATTAAAATATGAAACTTTGGGATAAAGGATTTTCAACCGATAAAAAAATAGACTTATTTACTGTTGGAAACGACAGAGAACTCGATTTAATTTTGGCAAAATATGATGTGATTGGGAATATTGCCCACGCAAAAATGTTGCATAAAATCGGATTGTTAACAGCAACAGAACTCAGTTTGTTGGTTGCGGAGTTGGGCGCTATTTTAAAAACTATTGAAGAAGGGGAGTTTACAATTGAAGATTCTTTTGAAGATGTGCATTCCAAAATCGAGTTTCTCCTGACTGAAAAATTGGGAGATACCGGAAAAAAAATTCATACCGCGCGATCAAGAAATGATCAGGTTTTGGTGGATGTTCATTTATTTGTGAAAGATGCTTTAAAGGAAATTAGTGAAGGAGTTGATGAACTTTTTGAATTGTTAATTTCACTGGCGGAACAGCATAAAAACGTGTTGTTGCCTGGTTATACACATTTGCAAATAGCCATGCCTTCCTCTTTCGGATTGTGGTTTTCCGCTTATGCCGAAACCTTAATAGACGATATTTATTTTTTGAAAGCAGCTTATAAAGTGGCCGACCAAAATCCGCTGGGTTCCGCAGCAGGTTATGGAAGCTCATTTCCTATCGACAGGGATTATACCACAAAATTATTAAACTTTGAAACCTTGAAATTCAATGCAGTGGCAGCGCAAATGAGCAGGGGAAAACTGGAAAAATCCACTGCTTTTGCATTGAGTTCGGTGGCAGCCACTTTATCGAAAATGAGTATGGATATATGTTTGTATATGAACCAGAATTTTGGTTTTATTTCCTTTCCAGATGAATTAACGACAGGTTCAAGCATTATGCCCCACAAAAAAAATCCTGATGTTTTTGAATTAATCAGAGGGAAATGCAATAAATTGCAGGCATTGCCTTATGAGTTTACGCTCATCACAAACAATTTGCCAAGCGGTTATCACAGGGATTTACAATTGTTGAAAGAAGGATTGATTCCTTCATTTTCAACCCTAAAATCCTGTTTGGAAATGCTTACTTATTCACTTAAAAATATTCAAGTAAAACCAAATATTATTGAAGATGAAAAATACCTGTATTTATTTAGTGTTGAGGAAGTTAATAAACTGGTTCAAAGTGGAATTCCCTTTAGGGACGCCTATAAAATTGTGGGAAAAAGCATTGATGAAGGCACTTTTAATCCCGATAAAAAAGTGGCGCACACCCATAAAGGAAGTATAGGGAATTTATGTTTGGACGAAATTGTAAACAAGAAAAACAAGGTTTAAATTTAATCAATAATTCAAAATCGTCAATCGTAAACCGTCAATCGTACATTGTACATGCATCCCGCTCCCGCTCTGCGAAGTCTCCCGACTTCGAAACGCTGATTTTGATTTTTAGATTCTAAGTATTTTAGATTTTACTGGGAACTGAAAACTAAGAACACCACGCTGCGAAGTCTCGAGATTAGCTGCAAAGTCGGGAGACTTTGCAGAATTGTAAATTCAGAAAAACCAATTATTAATTTTTCATCATTAATTTTTCACTAATCGCATGCTTCCCAAATTGGATCTTTTGGTGTAGGGGCAATAATGGAAATAATTTCATTGGAAACTGGATGGACAAATTCAATTTTATGGGCGTGTAAATGAATGCTTGCATCTTTATTGTTTCGGTCAAAACCATATTTTAAATCGCCTTTTATGGGCGAACCGATGGCGGAAAGCTGGCATCGGATTTGATGGTGGCGGCCAGTTTCCAAATCGATTTCCAGTAAGTGATAATTGTCGAGTGATTTCAGCAATTTATAATGAAGAACGGTTTTTTTGCTGCCTTCAATTTCGGTGTTATAGGAAGTGGATTTGTTGTTTTTCGGATTTTTTATCAAGTAGCTTACAATAGTATCCGCATCTTTTTCTGGTTTGTTTTTAACCACCGCCCAATAGGTTTTGTTTACTTTTTTATCGCGCAACATTTTATTAAAGCGTTCCAAAGCTTTTGAAGTTTTGGCAAAAACCACAATCCCAGTAGTTGGCCTGTCTAGCCGATGAACCGTGCCTAAAAAAACGGCACCCGGTTTGTCGTATTTTTCCTTGATAAAGGATTTTACAATATCACTTAAAGGCTCATCTCCCGTTTTATCGCCTTGAACAATATCGCCCGATCGTTTGTTGACAATGATAAAGTGATTGTCTTCAAACAGAATTTGCAGGTTATTTTTGGTGGAAGCCATTTTAGGATTGGGCTGTTGCTTGCTGATTTAATTCGTCGATAAAATTAAGCAATTCATCTTTTCCAGTGGCATCTGTTGCGGAAGTTACAAAGTATGGAGGCATGCTTTCCCAATTGGATTTTGTCATTACTTTGCCGTAAACTTGGATATTTCTGTTCAATTCAGCAAGTTTTAGCTTGTCTGCTTTGGTAAAAATAATATAGAAAGGAATATTGTTTTCGCCTAAGAATTCCATAAATTCCAAATCTATTTTTTGAGGCTCCAATCTTGAATCAATTAATACAAAAGTGCAAATTAATTGTTGGCGAAGTAACAAATAATCTTTTAGGAATTCCTGAAATGTTTGTCGTTTCGATTTT
Organism: Lutibacter sp.; assembly: GCA_028696945.1. Lineage (GTDB taxonomy): Bacteria > Bacteroidota > Bacteroidia > Flavobacteriales > Flavobacteriaceae > Lutibacter. Next base: position 20,003 of record JAQVGD010000021.1, on the reverse strand, counting down.
GAAACCTGTGCATAACCATAGCCAGGTAAATCGACCAAAAACCAGTTTTCATTAATTTTAAAGTGGTTAATAAGTTGTGTTTTACCTGGTTTTCCAGATGTTTTCGCCAATTTGCTTTTACCGGTAATCATATTGATCAACGAAGATTTCCCAACATTTGAGCGTCCGATAAAAGCATACTCTGGAAGTTGCTCTTTTGGGCATTTGGAAACATCGGTATTGCTGGTTACAAAATCAGCAGTTTTAATTTTCATAAGTTATAGGTTCCTTTCTTTTAGCCAGTTTTCAAGAATTTTATTAAACGCTTCTGGATGCTCCATCATAGGTGCGTGACCGCATTTATCAATCCAATACAAATCTGCATCGGGCAATAATTTTTGAAAATCTATAGCAACTTCTGGAGGCGTAACAGAATCGTTTTTTCCCCAAATAACACATGCGGGAATATTCATTGAAGGCAAATCTTTTGCCATATTATGTCGAATAGCACTTTTTGCAATTGCCAATGTTTTAATAACTCTAATACGATCATTTACAGAGGCAAAAATTTCATCAACAATTTCTTTTGTCGCAATTGCTGGATCATAAAATACTTCTTGTGTTTTTGCCTTTATGTATTCGTAGTTTCCTCTTTTTGGATAGGTGTCACCCATTGATTTTTCATACAAACCAGAACTTCCTGTTAAAACAATAGCAGAAACTTTTTTTGGATTTAATTTTGCAAAATATAAAGCAATATGACCTCCTAACGAGTTTCCAAGCAATATGGCTTTCTCAATTTTTTTATACGCCATAAAATCTCCTAAAAATTTCGATAAGTTTTTAACATTTGTTTTTAATAGCGGCAATTTATAAATTGGCAATTCAGGGATAATAATTTTATATCCTTTTTCTGAAAAATAGTTTAAAACGCCATCAAAATTACTCAATGTTCCCATAAGTCCGTGAAGTACAATTATAGGTTGTCCTTCGCCTTCTTCAATATAGTTATACTTGCCATCTTCGATAAGTTTACTGCTCATTTAAATCTTCGTTTTTATACCTTCTTGCAAAGGTAACTTTTTTTTCGAAAATACAGATTTTTTAAAGACTTGCAATTAGAAAAGTAAGCGTCTGAATTTCAAAAATGTATCCTATAAATCCTCAAAAGTAGCAAAAGTTATCAACAAAGTGGATAATTGTGGTAAATTGTGGGAAAAAATTTATATTTTTGAATACACTCAAATACATGATGGTAAATTTAATTGGAACATACGAAGGTAAGGCTGATGCAAAAGGGAGGTTGCTGCTTCCCAATGCATTAAAGAAACAGTTTGTGCCAATGTTGCAAGAAGGTTTTGTAATAAAACGTTCCGTATTTGAACCATGTTTAGAGTTGTATCCGATGTCTGAATGGAATGCAATGATGGCGAAAGTAAATACCTTGAACAGGTTTGTAAAAAAGAACAATGATTTTATCCGACGTTTTACAGCGGGCGTTAAAATTGTTGAATTAGATAGTTTAGGAAGATTATTGATTCCAAAGGATTTACAGGCATTCGCAGGAATAAACAAAAATGTGGTGCTTTCTTCCGCAGTGAACATTGTAGAGATCTGGGATAAAGATAAGTACGAAAAGGCGATTGATGATGCTACTGTTGATTTTGCGGATTTGGCTGAAAATGTAATGGGTAACGTAAATGAAAATGAAGATGGAATATCATAATCCCGTATTGTTAAAAGAAAGTATTGACGGTTTAAATATTAAACCAGACGGCGTATATGTTGACGTGACTTTTGGTGGTGGAGGCCATTCAAGAGAGATATTGAGCAGGTTGAATGAAAAGGGAAAACTTTTTGCTTTTGACCAGGATGAAGATGCAAAGCGCAATAGTATTGATGATCCGAGATTTACGCTGATACCGCAGAATTTTAGATTCATTAAAAGGTATTTGCGTTTTTATGGCATCAAAAAAGCAGATGGTATTTTGGCAGATTTAGGGGTTTCTTCACATCAATTCGATGTGGCAGAACGCGGATTTTCAACACGATTTGATGCCAATTTAGACATGAGAATGAACCAATCGGGTGAATTGTCGGCTTTTGAGGTGATTAATAAGTATGATGAGGAAAAGTTAACAAACGTCCTTTTTAATTATAGCGAATTGCGCAATGCTAAAGATATTGCCAAAAGAATTGTTGAAAAGCGTTCAGAAGAAAAAATTAAAACAAGTTTTCAATTAAAAGAAATATTGGCCGCATTTGTGCCAAAATCGCAAGAACATAAAGTGTTGGCCCAAATTTTTCAGGGAATTAGAATAGAGGTAAATCAGGAAATTGAAGCATTAAAGGAGTTTTTATTGCAGGTGCCCGAATTGCTGAATGAAGGTGGAAGATTGAGCGTATTGTCATATCATTCTTTGGAAGACAGATTGGTAAAAAGGTTTATCAGAAGTGGGCTTTTTGAAGGAGAACCTGTTAAAGATTTTTATGGAAACGTAAGCGTTCCTTTAAAGAAAGTTGGACAAATGGTAGTTCCGTCATTTCAGGAAATAAAAAAAAACAGCAGGGCAAGAAGCGCAAAATTAAGAATCGCAACTTTAGCATAAATGGCAAAAATCACAAATAGCGTTTATGATTTGCTAAAAGGAAAATTTTTAATACAAGAAGATTCCTTTAAAAATTGGCGTTTTATTCTATTTATGGTGGCCTTAATGCTGTTGATGATTGCAAGCGGTCATAATTCAGATAAAAAGGTGATGGAAATTGCAAAACTGAATAAAGAAATTAAAGAATTAAGAGCTGAATTTGTTGATACACGCTCAATTTCAATGAAAATGAAGTTAGAATCAACAATAAGAAATAAAGTGGTGAAATATGGATTAAAACCAAGTGAAAATCCGCCACAAGTAATTAGCGTAACCTCAAAAAAAACAAATTAACATTGGCAACAACAAAAAAAAGCATATTAAATAAACTCTATTTTGTGTTTGTATTTATTACACTTTTTTTGGCGGCTGTCATAGTTAAGCTAACAGACATTCAATTTGCTGATGGTGAAAAGTATAGGAATTTATCGGAGCATCTTACCTTAAAAAACGACACCATTTTTGCAAATCGGGGCAATGTATTCTCGGCTGACGGAAGTTTGTTGGCAACCTCTATGTCTATTTATGAAATTAGAATGGATGCTTTTACGGTTGATGCCGAAGAATTTGAAAAAAATATCAGAAGCCTTTCCGTAGAGCTTTCAAAAATGTTGGGAAAACCAGCTTCACAATGGGAAAATAAAATACGAAAAGCCCGAGTTAACAAAAATAGATACTTATTTATTGCCCGAAAATTGGGATATACTGAATACATGAAAATTAAAAATTTCCCAATTTTTAATTTAGGAATGTATAAAGGTGGTTTTATTGCCGAACAATCTACCGTTAGGGCTCATCCGCTAGGAAAAGTTGCTGAACGAACTATAGGTTATGATGATTACCGTGGTGCGCCAGGCATAGAAGGTGCTTATCGAGATTATTTAAATGGAAAATTTGGATGGCGTTTGAAGCAGAAAATAGCCAAAGGTCAATGGAAACCAATTAACGACACCAATGAAAAGGAGCCGATTGACGGAAAGGATATTGTAACCACCATTGATATTAACATACAAGATATTGCACACCATTCTTTACTTAGGCAGTTGGAGATTTATGAAGCAGATCACGGTAGTGTGGTGGTTATGGAAACAAAAACAGGAGAAATAAAAGCGATTTCCAATTTGGGAAGAAACGCTAATGGAACCTATTATGAAAGGTTGAATTACGCGGTTGGGGAATCTAATGAGCCTGGCTCTGCTTTTAAAGTGATGTCAATGGTTGCAGCATTAGAGGCAAAAGTGATTGATACCAGCACCATCGTCGATACCGGAAATGGAAAATATATTATTCATGGCAGATCTATAAACGATTCCCATAGAGGTGGTTATGGTAAAATATCTGTTGCTCGAGCACTTGAAGTATCTTCAAATATTGGGTTTGCGAGATTAATTGAAGAAAATTTCAGTAAAAATCCCGATCAATTTATCAACTTATTAAAAGGGATGCATTTAAATCAAATGTTAGGGCTTCCCATAAAAGGCGAAGGCAAACCTGAAATTCCTGGACCGGGCGATAAAAAATGGAGTAAAAACGCATTGCCTTCAATAGCCTATGGCTATAATATTAGCCTAACACCATTGCAGATATTGACATTTTACAATGCCATTGCAAATAACGGCGAGATGGTTAAACCTAGGTTTGTAAAAGAAATTCGCTCTTGGGATAATCACATAGAATCTTTTGATAAAGAAGTTATTAATCCGGCGATTTGTTCAAAGGAAACAATTGCTAAAGTACAGGAAATGCTTAAAAATGTGGTGGTTCGAGGGACTGGAAAAAAAATGTACGCCGAAAATTTTTCTATGGCAGGCAAAACCGGAACGGCACGAACTGAATATTGGAAAGAGGACTGGGGGGCAAACAGATGGTATATTTCCTCATTTACTGGGTATTTTCCTGCTGAAAATCCGAAGTATTCCTGCATTGTGGTCATCCATAAACCAAAAGCGCAAACTGGGTATTATGGTGCAGATGTTTCTGGGCCAGTTTTTAAAGATATTGCCCAAAAAATTTATACATCGAAGTCTGTAATCAATGAAATTGAAAATACAAGCCCAAAATTCAAAAATATTGAAAATGACTATGACACTTATTTTACCATGGCCAATAAGAAAATTGACACAATTCCAAATGTAAAGGGAATGCCAGGTATGGATGCCATTTCATTACTTGAAAATTTAGGTCTGAAAGTGAGTTATCAGGGCAATGGAAAAGTTGCAGATCAGTCTTTAAATGTGGGCGAAAAAATAATAAAAGGAACAACCATCATTCTAAATTAATTTATTTGAAATCAATCAAAGACATATTAGATAAAGTTGTGGTAGATGCAATTCACGGCGACACCGAAATAAAGGTGAACGCCATTGTATTCGACTCTAGAAATGCACAAAAAAATTGTTTGTTCGCAGCGCAAAAAGGTTTGCTGTTTGATGGCCATCAATTTATTGATAAAGCAATAGAATTGGGCGCAATTGCGATACTTTGCGAAAAATTGCCTGAGAATTTAGTTGGAAATATAACTTATATTCAGGTTGAAGATTCAAACAGTGCATTGGCATTGATTGCTTCAAACTTTTATAACAATCCTTCTTCAAAATTAAAGTTGATTGGTATTACAGGCACCAACGGAAAAACGACTGTAGCCACGTTATTGTATAAATTATTTCAGAATGCCGGTTATAAATCAGGATTGTTGTCAACCGTAAAAATTTTAGTCGATACCAAACAATATGAAGCCACACATACCACGCCAAATTCAGTGGCCATAAATTCTTATTTGAATGAGATGGTTGAATTGGGAGTAGATTATTGTTTTATGGAAGTGAGTTCCCATGGAATACATCAAAAAAGAACGGAAGGATTGCAATTTGCCGGTGGCGTATTTACCAATTTGACTCATGACCATTTAGATTATCATAAAACATTTTCAGCATACAGGGATGTAAAAAAATCGTTTTTCGATGGATTGCCTAAAACAGCTTTTGCATTGGTAAATATTGACGATAAAAACGGATTGGTAATGTTTCAAAATACTGAGGCAAAAAAACAGTCGTACGCCCTAAAAACAATGGCTGATTTTAAGGCTAAAATAATTGAAAACCAATTTTCGGGTTTGGTCCTCAATATCAACAACAATGAAGTTTACACCAAACTAATTGGACGATTTAACGCCTATAATTTACTCGCTGTTTATGGAGTTTCTATCCTATTGGGCTTGGATTCAACAGAAGCGTTGCGACATATAAGCAAGCTTGAAAATGTAACTGGCAGATTTCAATATTTTATTTCTAAAGGTGGCGTAACCGCAATTGTGGATTATGCCCATACGCCAGATGCCTTAAAAAATGTATTGGAAACCATCAATGAAATAAGAAAAGGAAACGAACAAGTAATTACCGTTGTGGGATGCGGTGGCAATCGAGACAAAGCGAAACGTCCTGTTATGGGACGAATCGCCTCTCAATTAAGCACTCAGGTTTTGGTAACTTCCGACAATCCGAGAAATGAAGACCCACAAACAATCATAGAAGAAATTGAGGCGGGAATTGAACCTGAAAATTTAAAAAAATCAATATCAATTTTAGACAGGGAACAAGCCATAAAAACAGCTTCAAAACTGGCTAAAAAAGGCGATATCATTTTAATTGCCGGAAAAGGTCATGAAACGTATCAGGAAATTCAAGGAAAAAGATCGCATTTTGATGATTATGAGCAGATTACAAAACAGTTAAACCTCAAAGAAAGTTAATAGTATGTTATATTACTTATTTGAATATTTGGATAAATATTACGATTTAATCGGCGCAAGGTTATTTCAATATATCTCGTTTCGCTCCGCTATGGCTTTCATCGTTTCCTTATTATTTTCTACCATATACGGAAAAAAAATCATCAACTATTTGCAATTAAAACAAGTAGGTGAATCTGTGAGAGATTTAGGGTTGGAAGGACAAGTTGAAAAAGCGGGAACACCTACAATGGGCGGTGTTATTATTATTTTGGCAACGCTAATTCCTGTCATGTTATTTGCGCAAATAGACAATGTGTATATCATATTGTTAGTGGTTACCACTTTATGGATGGGAGCGATTGGCTTTGTGGATGATTATATTAAAATATTTAAAAAGGATAAATCCGGATTAAAAGGAAGGTTCAAAATTTTAGGACAGATTACCTTGGGAATTTTTGTAGGTGCGATGCTTTATTTTCATCCTAGTGTAACGATGAAAGAAAAATTGCCGATAAAGTATCAATATACCACGGAACAAGGAGTGCAAATATTGTTTGCTGATGCCAAAAAATCGACAAAAACAACCATTCCTTTTGTAAAAAATAATGAATTGGATTATGCATCTGCCTTGGCTTTTTTAGGAAAAGGGTATAAAAAGTATGCTTGGTTAATTTTTATTCCAATCGTTATTTTCATAATTACTGCAGTTTCAAATGGAGCCAATTTAACCGATGGAATTGACGGATTGGCAGCGGGTTCTTCGGCCATAATTGTATTGACTTTGGGGATTTTTGCATGGGTTTCCGGCAACATCATTTTTGCAAATTATTTAGACGTGATGTACATTCCTGATTCGGGTGAAATGACCATTTTTATCGCTGCTTTTGTAGGTGCTTTAATTGGATTTTTATGGTACAATACGTATCCAGCTCAAGTATTTATGGGCGACACTGGGAGTTTAACCATAGGTGCCGTAATTGCTGTTTTGGCTATCGCCGTACGCAAAGAATTGCTCATTCCTATTTTAGCAGGCATCTTTTTAGTGGAGAATTTATCGGTAGTGCTACAGGTAAGTTATTTTAAATACACTAAAAAGAGATTTGGGGAAGGAAGGCGAATTTTTAAAATGGCGCCTTTGCACCACCATTATCAAAAATCAGGTTATCATGAAAGCAAAATTGTGACAAGATTCTGGATTGTAGGAATCATGTTGGCGGTGTTGGCCATTGTAACGTTAAAGTTAAGGTAAAGCCCCTCCTTTAATTCCTCCCCGAAGGGGAGGAGGATAAAGTAAAAAAAATGAAGAAAAAAAATGAAAATATAGATATTAAAAAATCCTCCTTCAAGGGAAATAGGGGGTTATTAGTTGTTCTAGGAGCAGGAGAAAGCGGCGTTGGAACCGCTATTTTGGGGAAACAAAAAGGATATGAAGTCTTTGTTTCGGATCAAGGAATAATTGCTGAAAAATATAAAAAAGTTCTTTTAAATAATGACATTCTGTTTGAAGAAGGAAAACATACGGAATCTAAAATACTAGATGCCGATGTTGTGATGAAAAGTCCAGGAATTCCAGAGGAAGCTCCGTTGGTAAAACAATTGAAAAGCAAGGGTATTCCTGTAATTTCTGAAATTGAGTTTGCTTCAAAATATACCAATGCTGTTATTGTCGGAATTACTGGTTCAAACGGAAAAACAACCACAACAATGTTAGTTAACCATATTTTGAAAAAGGCAAAGCTTCATGTTGGAATGGGAGGAAATATCGGTAAAAGTTTTGCGCAACAGGTGGCCGAAAATAGGTTTGATATCCAAGTGTTGGAGCTGAGTAGTTTTCAGTTGGACGGCATTGTAGATTTTGCGCCACATATTGCAATTATCACAAATATTACGCCAGATCATTTGGACAGATATGACTATAAATTTGAAAATTATATCCATTCAAAATTCAGAATAACCGAAAATCAGACTGAAAATGATTTTTTGATTTATGATTATGATGATGCCGTGATTTCAGATTGGTTAAAAAATAATAAAACAAAAGCCACATTGTTACCTTTTTCAATAGAAAAAGAATTGGAACAAGGTGTTTATTTAAAAAATGAAAATATAATAATCAAATATAAAACAGAAGAAACACTCATGAATATTTCAACTTTAGCTTTAAAAGGAAAACACAATTTAAAAAATGCAATGGGTGCGTCTATGTCCACATCGTTGCTAAATGTTCGAAATGTCACGATTAGGGAAAGTCTGGAAGATTTTGAAGGTGCTGAACACCGATTGGAAATGGTGTTAAAAATTAATGGTGTGCAATATATCAACGATTCCAAAGCAACAAATGTTAATGCAACATTTTATGCATTAGGCTGTGTAAAAGCACCAATTGTATGGATTGTTGGTGGGGTTGATAAGGGAAATGATTACTTGGATTTAATGCCTATGGTTAGGGAAAAAGTAAAGGCAATTATTTGTTTGGGATTGGATAATCAGAAAATAATACAAACTTTTAGCAATGTGGTTGATTTAATCGTAGAAACTGCCGGAGCTGAAGAAGCTGTAAAAGTAGCCTACAAAATTGCTGAAAAAGGAGATTCCGTATTGCTATCTCCAGCTTGTGCAAGTTTCGATTTGTTTGAAAATTATGAAGACAGAGGAAATAAATTTAAAGAAGCTGTTAGGGCATTGTAAATAAAACGAGCCATAACAAATTTTGATACACAGCAGAATGATTAATGGCGAACTGCAGCTGTACCAATAAAAAATAAAATGTAAACAGATGAAACGAGCATAACAAATTTTGATACACAGCAGAATGATTAATGGCGAACTGCATCTGTACCAATAAAAAATAAAATATAAACAGATGAAAAACATCCTTAAAAATATAGAAGGG
>JAQVGD010000021.1:0-10743 GCA_028696945.1 Lutibacter sp. | reverse complement strand
GGGATAAGGCAATTTGGGCAATTGTTACCATCATGGCAATTTTGTCGTTTATGCCGGTATATAGCGCAAGCACTAATTTGGTTTATGGAACCAATGTGGGTACGCCTTTCTATTATTTATTTAAGCATGTTGTTTTATTGGTTCTTGGATTCTTAATTATTTATGGCGTTCATAAAATTCCGTTTAGATATTTTAGCGGAGGTTCAGTATTAATGTTGCCATTGGTAATTTTGTTGCTTATTTATACATTATCTCAAGGAACCACAATTGGCGGTTCAAATGCCAGTAGGTGGATTGAAATTCCATTTATTGGTGTTGGTTTTCAAACATCTACTTTGGCGGTTTTGGTATTAATGATTTATGTTTCTCGTTATTTAGCCCGAAAAAAGGAAAGCGAAATTACTTTTAAAGAAAGTATTTGGCAATTATGGCTGCCAATAGCCGTAACGCTGGCATTAATTTTACCGGCAAATTTTTCAACTACTGCAATCGCTTTTTTAATGATATTAATGCTGGCATTTATTGGAGGTTATCCAATAAAATATTTGGCGAGCGTTGTGGGAATAGGCATTGTATTTTTAACAGTGTTTGTTTTGACTGCAAAAGCAGTTCCGGGATTTTTGCCAAATAGGGTGGATACCTGGATTAGTAGGGTCGAAAACTTCTCTAATCCGAGTGCCGAAGAAGGTTATCAGGTGGAAAAAGCTAAAATTGCCATCGCAACTGGTGGTTTGCAAGGCAGAGGTCCAGGAAAAAGTATTCAAAAAAACTTTTTACCGCAATCTTCATCCGATTTTATTTTCGCCATTATTGTTGAAGAATACGGATTGTTAGGTGCTTTAGCGGTTATGCTAATGTATTTTATGTTGTTGTTTCGCATTGTGATTGCCGCAAAAAAAGCGAGAAGCGTTTTTGCCACGCTGCTCATTATTGGCGTTGGTTTGCCTATCATTTTTCAAGCGATAATAAATATGGCGGTGGCCGTTAATTTATTTCCGGTAACTGGACAAACATTGCCGTTGATCAGCAGTGGAGGAACTTCTATTTGGATGACTTGTTTTGCGATAGGTATAATTTTAAGCGTTACCGCTGAAAAAGAAATAGACCCAGATTTAGCCAATGAAGATAACCCATTAAATGTATTACATGAAGCAATCGGTTAACATCATATTAAGTGGAGGTGGCACGGGCGGACATATTTATCCGGCAATTGCCATTGCAAATGAATTGAGGATAAGATATCCTAAAGCCAATTTTTTGTTTGTTGGCGCAAAAGATAAAATGGAGATGGAGAAAATTCCAGAGGCGGGATATACTATAAAAGGATTATGGATTTCAGGCATTCAACGACAATTTATTTTAAAGAATTTCTCATTCCCTTTTAAATTGGTAAGCAGTTTGTCTAAAGCATATAGAATTATTAAAGAATTCAAGCCAGATATAGTAATTGGTACTGGCGGTTTTGCTAGCGGACCAACATTATACGTGGCAAGCAACCTAAAAATAAAAACATTGATTCAGGAGCAAAACTCCTATCCGGGAATTACCAATAAACTATTGGCGAAAAGAGTTAATAAAATTTGTGTGGCTTACGATGGTTTAGAGCGCTTTTTTCCTGTAAACAAAATTGTTAAAACAGGAAATCCAGTACGTCAGGATTTACTCGAGATTACAGGGAAAAGTGAAGAAGCCAAAAAGTATTTCAATTTAAAAGGAGATAAAAAAACGCTTTTGATTGTTGGCGGAAGTTTAGGTGCCAGAGCTATAAATAACTTAATTGAAAAACACATAGATTGGTTGGTTTCCAAAAATCTGCAAGTAATATGGCAAACTGGGAAATTGTATTATGATGAATTTAAAAAATATGACAGTTTAGAAGGCGTTCAAACGCATGCTTTTTTGAACAGGATGGATTTAACGTATGCCGCTGCCGATTTTATCATTAGTCGTGCAGGCGCTGGTTCAATTTCAGAATTGTGTATTGTGGGAAAACCGGTCATTTTTATTCCTTCGCCAAATGTGGCCGAAGACCATCAGACCAAAAATGCTTTGGCGGTTGTGAATAGCAATGCGGCCTTGTTGTTGAAAGAATCTGAATTAAACATGTTTCAGCCAAATATTGAAACGTTGCTGGAGAACGAAGAATTGCAGCAGGTTTTAAGCAAAAACATTAAAAAATTGGCATTGCCAAATGCCACAAAAGATATTGTTGAAGAGATTGTAAAATTAATAAATAAGTAATTGAGTTGAATTTAGAGCGCATACATAATGTTTATTTTGTTGGTATCGGAGGCATCGGTATGAGTGCTATTGCAAATTATTTTAAAAGCAATGGCAAAAATGTTGCGGGTTATGATCGGGTTTCAACAAAAATTTCTGACGCGCTTCAACAGCAGGGAATCGCTGTTCATTTTGAAGATTCTGTTGATTTAATTCCATCTGAATTTAAAGACAACCAGCAAGCCATTGTGGTTTATACGCCAGCAATTCCGAAGAATAATTTGGAATTGAACTACTTTTTAGAACATCATTTTACCGTTTTAAAACGATCTGAAATATTGGAGGAAATTACCAGAAACACATTTTGTTTGGCTGTTGCTGGTACGCATGGCAAAACAACAACGTCCACAATGTTGGGCCATATTTTAAAAGTAGCTGGGGTAAATGCCACTTCATTTTTAGGTGGAATTTCAGAAAATTACAAGTTGAATTTAATTTTGGGAGGCGACGAAATTTATGTGGTGGAAGCCGATGAATTTGACCGTTCATTTTTAAAATTATCTCCAAATATTGCTTGCATTACTTCGATGGATGCCGATCATTTGGATATTTATGGAGAAAAGACTGAGTTGGAAAAATCATTTAAGGATTTTGCCGATAAAGTTTCACAAACATTGATTATAAGAAAAGGATTGCCATTAAATGGAAAAACATTTGGCATTGAAGAAGATGCCGATTACGATGCGAAAAACATAAAAGTTAAAGAAGGAGCTTACATTTTTGATGTAAAAACACCTACGGAAACTATTGAAAATATAAAGATTAACCTGCCAGGTAAACACAATGTGCTAAATGCGGTGGCGGCTTTGGCAATGGCTAATATTTTTGGGGCACCACTCCAGGTCATTGCTGAAGCTTTACTAACTTTTAAGGGAATTGAAAGACGATTTTCCTATAAAATTAAAACAGCAGATTTGGTGCTGATTGATGATTATGCGCATCATCCAACGGAAATTAATGCGGTAGTGGATTCTGTTCGGGAAATGTATCCCACAAAAAAAATTGCGGGAATTTTTCAACCACATTTATTTAGCAGAACAAGAGATTTTGTAGATGATTTTGCAGAAAGTTTATCTCGTTTTGACGAATTGATTTTATTGAATATTTATCCAGCAAGAGAATTGCCGATTGAAGGCATAACTTCGGCTTGGCTGTTGGATAAAATTACCATTGATAAGAAACAAATTTCTTCAAAAGAAGATTTGGTTGAAAATGTATTAAATCTTGATTCACAAGTAATTGTGATAATTGGTGCCGGGGATATTGGCGAATTGGTGGATATAATTAAAAAAGCGTTGAGCCATGAAAATTAATTGGAATTACATCATCGGAATTTGTTTAGTGTCGTTGACAGTGTTTTTATATGGTTTTTCAAACCTTAAAAACAGCAGCCAAAAAGTTGCGGATATTTCTATTGAATTTGAGCAAGGAGACAACCTTTTTATGGATTACCAAATGGTTAATAAATTGTTAATACAAAATGGCGGAACAGTTAGAAATCTAACAAAATCTGTTATAGATTTACATAATTTGGAAGTGAAAATACAATCACATCCCATGGTTGAAAATGCTTCGGTTTTTTTAACAGTTGATGGTTTTCTTAAGGCTAGAATTAAGCAACGAACCCCTATCGCAAGAGTGGTAATGAACAAGGGAAGTTATTACATTGACAGACAGGCGAAATCAATGCCATTATCTGAGAATTTTTCAGCCAGAGTGTTGTTGATTTCGGGTGCTGTAAAGGAAGTAAATAATGTGGAAATTCAGCAATTGGTAAGCGCAATTTTGAATGATGAGTTTTTAAATGAACAAATTATTGGGGTGGAAGTAAAGCCGAAAAATGAGTATGTTTTGGACACAAGAGTTGGTGATCAGAAAATAATTTTAGGAAAAATTGAAGATTTGAATCAGAAGTTGAAGAATCTGGACTCGTTTTATATCAAAACAATGGCAGATAGTACAATTTATAAGTACGATTCAATTAATTTAAAATACAACATGCAAGTTGTGTGCACAAATAAAGTAGATTATGGAAAATGATGATATTTCAGTAGGATTGGATATAGGGACAACCAAAATTGTCGCTATGATTGGCCGCAGAAATGAGTATGGGAAAATTGAGTTGTTGGGTACTGGGGAAGCCAAAAGTTTGGGTGTGCACCGTGGTGTGGTAAATAATATTACGCAAACAATACAATCTATACAAAGAGCTGTTGATGAGGCGATTGCGGTTTCTGGAATTAAAATTACAGATGCCGTTGTTGGCATCGCCGGACAACATATCCGAAGTTTACAACACAGCGATTATATAACAAGGCCAAATTCTGAAGAAGTAATCAGCGAGGAAGATTTGGAAAAGTTAGAGAAGCAAGTTTATAAATTGGTAATGCTTCCTGGTGAAGAAATTATTCACGTGCTTCCGCAAGAATTTAAAGTTGATGGCCAGGCTGAAATTACCCAACCAGTTGGGATGTATGGAGGCAGGTTAGAAGCCAATTTTCATGTGGTTGTAGGGCAGATTTCTTCCATCAGAAATGTTGGAAGATGCATTAAAAGTGCTGGATTAAATTTGGCGGGAATTACCTTGGAACCTTTGGCATCGGCAGAAGCTGTTTTAAGTGCGGAAGAAAAAGAAGCTGGTGTGGCATTGATTGATATAGGTGGAGGAACAACGGATTTGGCTATTTTTAAGAATGGAATTATACGCCATACCGCCGTAATTCCTTTTGGAGGAAACGTAATTACGGAAGATATTAAGGAGGGTTGTTCCATTATTGAAAAGCAGGCTGAATTGCTGAAAACCAAATTTGGATCAGCATGGCCAGGCGAAAATAAAGACAACGAAATTGTTTCAATTCCGGGATTGCGAGGCAGAGACCCTAAAGAAATAACGCTGAAAAATCTTTCTAAAATTATTCATGCGAGAACCGTGGAAATTATTGAACAGGCATTCATGGAAATTAAAAATTATGGACATGAAGAACCTAAGAAAAAATTAATCGCTGGAATCGTTTTAACTGGAGGAGGAGCAGAATTAAAACATATAAAACAGCTGGTTGAATATATTACAGGAATGGATACCAGAATTGGGTATCCTAACGAAAACTTGGCAGGAGATTCTGATGAAAGTCTATCAAGTCCTCAATATGCAACGGCAGTCGGACTTTTAATGAACGGGTTGAATAAAATTGAGAAGGCAAAAAAAGCCAAATCAGCCCAACAGCACGCTCATGATACATCTAAAATTGAGGATGCTAAAAAAGAGAAAACAATTAAGGAAGAACCTAAAGAACCTAAAAAGTCTGTTTTTGAAAAATGGGGTGATAAATTTAGGGACTTTTTAGACAATGCCGAGTAATCAAGAAAAATTAATTAGAGAATAATCCAATAAAAAGATATTATGAGCAGTTCAGATTTTAGCAACATTTCATTCGATTTACCAAAAAATCAGTCCAACGTTATAAAAGTTATTGGAGTTGGAGGAGGAGGTAGCAATGCCGTAAACCATATGTATTTGCAAGGAATTGACGGTGTTGATTTTGTAATTTGCAATACCGATGCCCAGGCATTACAAAACAGTCCAGTACCAATAAAAATTCAATTGGGAATTTCATTAACCGAAGGATTGGGCGCAGGGGCAAACCCAGAAGTTGGGGAGCAGGCTGCAATGGAGAGCATTCAGGAAATCAAACAGATGTTATCTTCCAACTCAAAAATGGTGTTTATTACTGTTGGAATGGGTGGAGGTACAGGAACTGGCGCAGCACCAATAATTGCCAAAGTTGCCCGAGAATTAGATTTATTAACAATTGGTATTGTGACCATTCCTTTCAATTTTGAAGGAAAAATGCGGAATGACCAAGCCTATAAAGGGATTGATAAATTACGAGAATACGTTGATTCCTTAGTCGTAATTAACAATAACAAACTTAGAGAAGTATATGGAAATCTTGGGTTTAAAGCCGGATTTTCCAAAGCCGATGAAGTGTTGTCAACTGCCGCTCGAGGAATAGCGGAAGTAATTACACACCATTACACCCAAAACATCGATTTAAAAGATGCTAAAACAGTACTTTCAAATAGCGGAACAGCCATTATGGGTTCTGCAAGTGCATCTGGAGAAAACAGATCCGAAATTGCAATTTCTAAAGCATTGGATTCTCCTTTGTTAAATGACAATAAAATTACCGGTGCCAAAAATGTTTTGTTGTTAATTGTTTCGGGATCAGAAGAAATTACGATTGATGAAATAGGTGAAATAAACGATTATATTCAGGCGGAAGCCAAATCTAACGTAAATATTATTATGGGTGTTGGTGAGGATGAATCATTGGGAAATGCCATTTCGGTAACTATTGTAGCTACAGGTTTTAACAAAGATCAGCAACATGAAATATCTAATACTGAGGCTAAAAAAATAATTCACACATTAAATGACGATCAAGAGGCAACTTTCGATTTTACTGAAAAAAGGATTATTAAAGAACCTTCAATGGTTCAAGTCAGTAAGACAGATTTAAAAATAACTGCTCAAAAGCCTATTATTGAAGATAAAATAATATTTGATTTGGGTGATGAAATTGATGATGACTTCGAAATTATTTCAACTACGGAATTCATCAAAAATATTGAAGTGGTTCATGAGGAAATTGCTTTTCAAACAGATAATGAATTTATAATTACCTCAATTGTTCCTGAAAAAGAAGAAGAAATCCTTAGCGTTGAAGAAGAAAAACAAATTTCATTTACGTTTGATTTGCCAATTTCGGAGTCTAAAAATAAAACGCAAGTTGAAGAACCTAAGACGAATATCAATGCCATTGAAGTTCATGATTATCGACAAGTAAATACCATAAAAAAAGTTAATGAGGATGTTTATTTTACTTTGGAAGATTATACGGAATTGGAAGAAAGTTTAACAAATGCATCTAAACCTGTTGTTGAAAATAAATCAAAAGATGATGAAATGAACTTTACGCTTCGCTCAAAAACCGAAATTGACGTAAAAGAGTTTGAGGTTATAGATTATAAAGAGGTGTCTCCGTTAGATTTAACCATTGCAGAATTGCAGCAAAGAGCTGCTGACAGAAGAGAGAAAATGAAAAATTTTAATTACAAGTTCGTCAATAAATTGAATAAAAATATTGAAGAAATAGAAAAAGAGCCAGCTTATAAAAGAATGGGCGTTGAATTGGATCAAACCTCGCATTCATCAGATTTTTATCAATCCAGAACAACCTTGGAAATTGATGATACTGACACAATCCAATTTCGCTCAAATAACTCATTTTTACATGATAATGTAGATTAAAAAGTAGCCCAAAGACAAAAACCTTAGATTATTTTCTAAGTTTTTGACTCGAAAATCTTCTTGTAATAAAGAAGATTTTCGGGTTCTTTTTTTTATCTTTGCCCAATAAAATTCTTCGATTATGAGTTTACAGGAAAAGATAATGGATAAAATGAAAGAGGCGATGAAAACAAAGGATAAAGTTGCTTTAGAATCGTTAAGAGCCATTAAGTCTGAATTGTTATTAATTCAAACAAAAAGTGCCAGTTCAAGTGAATTGACAGAAGATGAAGAGATAAAATTACTCCAAAAGCTGGTAAAACAAAGAAAAGACAGCGCAGCTATTTATAAAGATCAGGGCAGAAATGATTTGGCTGAACCTGAATTAGCTCAAGTGGAAGTGATTTCTCAATTTTTACCTATACAAATGAATGATGAAGAAGTTAAAAAGGTTGTGGCAGAAATTATAAAAACAGTTGGTGCAACTTCTATGAAGGATATGGGGAAAGTGATGGGACTTGCTTCAGCGCAATTGGCGGGAAAAGCCGATGGAAAAGCAATTTCCTTGGCAGTGAAGGAGTTATTGGGATAAAAAACAAATATTAGGCCTCGTGGCGCAACTGAATAGCGCACTGGATTTCGGCTCCAGCGGTTGTAGGTTTGAATCCTACCGGGGTCACTAGAGTACCAATCAAAATGAACTAAATCCTTGTAAATCCTATATTTTACAGGGATTTATTTTTTTGAGGAGATCAAATTATTTTTAGATTTTAAGTAACATTGACAGATTAAATTTAGCGAAAGACTTGTTCATTTTTAGTTGCTATACAGGTATTGCGTATGTAGATGTTATGCAGCTTTCAAAAGACAATATATTAATGGGCATAGATGGTGGACAATGGATTATTACCAAAAGGCAAAAAACAAATACGCCGGTAAAAGTTCCGATTTTGGACAAATCGCAGCAACTTATCGATAAGTATAAAAATAATATTAGGGCTGAGGTTTCTGGGACTTTATTTCCAACATTATCAAATCAAAAGCTAAACAGCTATTTAAAGGAAATTGCCGATATATGCGGTATTAAAAGGAACCTTATTTTTCTTATGGCGCGACATACTTTTGCCACTACAGTGACTTTAACAAATGGTGTTCCTATTGAAACAGTTTCCAAGCTTTTAGGGCATACAAAATTGTCAACCACGCAAATTTATGCCAAAGTCATCGAGCGAAAAGTTAGCGATGATATGAATGCATTAAAACTGGTTTTAAACAAAAATAAGGAAAAAAATGACCTAAAATTCAATTATTTTACCCTAACCCTAAAGGGAATAATTGAATTTTCTACGTTCGAACCAACTTGAAACCTCCGAAATATCGATTTGAAACTAAATATCAACGTCCGATTAAACTAGAGCCATATATTTTTTATTTTTTGATGATTAGTTTATGTGATAAATTCTACTATTTTTAATCAATTGAGAAAGTAAAATTTAGAACCCACAATGAAAAAAATTGCCACAATAATTAAAAATTTCGATGTAGCCATTAATGATGTAATAAAAATCTAATCTTAAGTAATCTAATAAACTATCGGCTTTAAACCTGATATATTTGCAGATCTCTCAAGGGCAAACAATAGAAAACTTACAGAATACATATTAATTGGATTTCCTTAAGTTTTAGACTGGCTATAGCAATTGAGCTTTGTTATCTATGCGCAATAAAATCAGGGGTAAATAGAATGTTTACTAACGAGCTGAAAACAATTTAGTTTAAAAATTCAATTTTTTAAATGAACAAAATAGTGCGTAAATCAATCATTTTTAGTATATTTACACGCTAGCATAATTAATATACAACACAATGGCATAATTAACGCACAACACGCTAGCATAATTAGCACACGACACACCGGCATAATTAACGTGCAATAGACCAGGACAAATAAAAAGAAACAAATTTAAAATGGCCACACCTGGAGAAAAACTCGCTGCATCGCTTGAGGTACTTTATAGTTTACAAAACAAAGGAAACATTGTAGCTATAAGATCATCAGAAATAACGAGAACTCATAGAGAACGTTTAATTAAAAATGGCTTTTTGAAAGAGGTAACCAAAGGATGGTATATAGTAACTAATCCGAATGAGAATACTGGGGATAGTACATCTTGGTACACTTCATACTGGAAATTTTGTGCTCAATATCTCAAAGAAAAATATAAGGAGGATTATTGCATATCTGCAGAACAATCAATATTAATTCACTCTGGGAATAAGTCAGTTCCTCGTCAATTAATCGTTCGTGCTCCTAAAACTTCAAATACCAATATCGAACTACTTCACAACACGTCTATTTTCGCAATGGAATCCCCTTTACCTAAAGTTGCGAATATAATTGAGAAAGATGGAATTAGAATGCTTACATTACCATCAGCTTTAATACATTGTACTCCAACAATATTTGGACAAAACTCAATAGATATAAGAACTGCCTTAGCTCAAATAACAGAAGCTTCAGAAATATTGGCACTCCTTTTAGATGGCTCTCACACAGTTATTGCGGGCAGATTGGCTGGAGCATTCCGTAATATAGGTCAAGTTCGTATTGCTGATGAAATAATTAACACCATGAAATCTGCCGATTTTGATGTTCGTGAGTCAGATCCTTTTAAAAATAAAACGCCAATTAAATTATCCTTTAGAGAAAGATCTCCGTATGCCAATAGATTAAAACTAATGTGGAACCAATATAGAGAAATTGCAATAAAACATTTCCCTATAGCGCCAGGCCTTCCAAAAGATCACGAAGATTACCTGAAATCTATAGACAAAATATATGTCACTGACGCTTACCATTCTCTCTCTATAGAAAGATATACGGTATCTGTGGATCTTATTGAAAAAGTAAGAAGTGGCGATTGGAATTTAGAGGACAACGAGGAAGATAGAAACCAGCGAGATGCAATGGCCGCAAGAGGTTATTGGCAAGCCACCCAATCCGTAAAAGAAACTATAAAAATAATTTTAGGTGGAGCCAATGCTGGCATCGCTGTAGATCAAGACCATCATAATTGGTACCGGGAATTATTTGCTCCAAGTGTTACATACGGAATATTAAAGGCTTCAGATTTAGCGGGATATAGAACAGGTCCGGTATATATTTCTCAATC
>JAQVGD010000174.1 GCA_028696945.1 Lutibacter sp. | reverse complement strand
CATTCAATGACGGCATTGTTTACAAGCGAGTTTTCAATAAAATAGCAGAAAACAATATGCTTTTGCTGGTTTCCGACAACAAAAAATACGATCCTTATTACGTGCCTGTTGATGAAGTGCTGGAATTGTGGGAGTTTACCTGC
Source organism: Lutibacter sp. (assembly GCA_028696945.1). Classification (GTDB taxonomy): domain Bacteria; phylum Bacteroidota; class Bacteroidia; order Flavobacteriales; family Flavobacteriaceae; genus Lutibacter. The sequence continues at coordinate 6,530 of JAQVGD010000174.1, read as the reverse complement.
AGCATCAACACACAGGAATATGAGGAACACGAATTAAAAATAAGCAGCATTGCCTCCATGTTAAATGAATTGGGCATTGAGTTAAAGGCACTGGAAAAATCGATAAAATGAACATAACGAAAATTTAACACAATTGCGAAGTATCTTAGCAAACATCAAAAGGAATCTAAATTTTACAAGTGGCGAAAAACAGGACTCTTCTTATTTTTTAACTTTAGGCACTCCAAACTTTAGGCACTTTAAGTACTCATTAGCCACAATAATCTGTAATAAATGTACACAATCATTGATATAGAAACCACTGGACACAGTTCCAAAATAACAGAAATTTCCATTTTTGTATATGATGGAGAAAAAGTAATTGACGAGTTTACGACGCTTGTAAATCCGGAATGCAGCATCCCTCCTTTTATCACCAATTTAACGGGAATTACCAATGCGATGGTGAGCAATGCCCCTAAATTTTATGAAATTGCCAAAAAAGTAGCCGAAATTACCAAAGACACTATTTTTGTGGCGCATAATGTAAATTTCGATTACAACATCATACAAAAGGAATTTAAAGACTTTGGATTTGAATTTAAACGAAAAAAACTGTGCACGGTACGGCTATCCCGAAAATTAATTCCAAATTTAAGATCGTACAGTTTGGGAGCACTTTGCGTTACGCAGGATATTGTGATTAAAGACCGGCACCGTGCAAAAGGAGATGCCGAAGCCACCGTGATTTTATTCGAAAAACTGTTGTTTTTAGATAATAATCAAACAGTATTTAATTCCTTTTTAAATCCGCGTTCAAAACAATCCACCTTGCCGCCTTTGTTGCCGAAAAAAATAGTCGATGAACTTTCAGAAAATTCGGGAGTTTATTATTTCAAAAACGATAAAAATGAGGTCATTTATGTTGGAAAAGCCAAAAATATAAAACAACGTGTGCTGAGCCATTTTTACGACAAGACCAAAAAAGAAATTACCATGTGCTTGGAAACCAGCCATGTTTCTTATGTTGAAACCGGCAGTGAATTGCTGGCCTTGCTATTGGAATCTTCGGAAATAAAAAAAATATACCCCAAATACAATCGGGCACAAAGAAGGGCTCAGGAAAGTATCGGGTTGTTTACTTATGAAGACCGAGACGGCATCATGCACTTGGCCTATAACCGGTTAAAATTAATCACAACTCCTTTGATGAAGTTTTTCAATATTACGGAATGACGAATTTTTATGGAAAAATTATGTGAAGAATTTGAATTATGTCCAAAATATTGTCATTTACAAACCAATGTTTCCACCTGTTTTCATTACCAAATAAAAAAATGCAAAGGTGTTTGTAAAGAAGAAGAACCTGTAGAATTGTATAATTTAAGGGTACAAAAGGCCATTAATTCCTTAAAATTTAATACGGAAAACTTTATCATAAAAGAAACCGGCAGAACCACCAATGAATATGCGTATGTTTTGGTTCTTAATGGGATTTACAAAGGATTTGGGTATGCAAGCAAGAAAAAAAAGATTACATCAGCAGCCGATTATTTTGATTTGCTAAACGCACAAAAAGAAAATAACGATGTTAGGCGAATTTTAAATGCTTATGTGGGTAAAAATAGCACAAGTATTGTTCCGTTAGATTATGTCTCTAAACCTTTCGAACTCAACTTTTCCTAAAAATAATTTTATGCGGATTGCTGTTTTCTTTTTAAAACGTTGTGATTCTTGAAGAAATTTAGTGAATTGACTATTACACTAAGCTGCACAAAGAAAATTCACAAAGATTCACAAAGCTGTTTTAGCCCAATTTTAGCGTTTCTGCTTATGAAATCCTTAGATACTTATTAGTTATATTCTTAGAATCTATCTCGAGTAATTTGGTGATTCTTTTGTGATGGTTACATTGTGCGGATGACTTTCACGCATTCCAGCAGCTGTAATTTTAACAAACTTCGCCTGTTTTTGGGCTTCAATATCTTTTGCGCCACAATAGCCCATTCCGGCACGTAAACCGCCAATAAACTGAACCATCGTTTCATTTAATTCACCTTTGTAAGGCACTCTTCCTACAATTCCTTCAGGAACTAATTTTTTAATATCGTCTTCAACATCCTGAAAATAACGATCTTTTGACCCATGTTCCATCGCTTCAATAGAACCCATTCCGCGATACGATTTAAATTTTCGTCCTTCGTAAATAATGGTTTCACCAGGTGATTCTTTTGTACCTGCCAATAAGGAGCCCAGCATAACACTGTCTGCCCCAGCAGCAATTGCTTTCGGAATATCTCCCGTATAACGAATGCCACCATCGGCAATCACAGGAACTCCCGAGCCTTTTATGGCATTCGCCACCTCAATAATGGCTGAAAGTTGTGGAAAACCAACGCCTGCAATTACGCGAGTTGTACAAATAGAACCTGGCCCTATACCTACTTTTACGGCATCAGCGCCAGCTTCAACCAAATATTTTGCGGCTTCACCTGTTGCAATATTACCCACAACAATATCAATATCTGGGAAAACACCTTTAATTTGTTTTAAAACAATAACAACGCCCTTTGTATGTCCGTGTGCTGTATCAATAATTAAAGCATCAACTCCAGCTGTTATCAAAGCCGAAGCTCTTTCAAGCGCATCAGCGGTAACGCCAATTGCTGCCGCAACACGCAAACGCCCATACTGATCTTTGTTCGCATTTGGGTTTTCCAAAACCTTAATAATATCTCTGTAAGTAATCAATCCCACCAATTTATAATCGACATCAACAACCGGTAATTTTTCAATTTTATTTTCCTGAAGAATCAGTTCTGCTTGTTTTAAGGAAGTTCCTGCGGCTACGGTAATTAGGTTTTTAGTGGTCATTACTTCCAAAATCTTACGCTTGCTGTTTCCTTCAAAACGTAAATCCCTGTTGGTAACAATTCCAATTAATTTTCCCTCTTTATCAATAACAGGAATTCCTCCTATACCATATTCTTTCATTAAGCTTTTAGCAACAAAAACCGTTTCATCTTTAGTGATGGTAATGGGATCTAAAATCATTCCTGATTCTGATCGTTTTACTTTTTTGACTTCTGCCGCCTGTTTTTCTATGGACATATTTTTATGCAACACGCCAATTCCGCCTTCACGAGCCATGGCAATTGCCATATCTGATGCGGTAACGGTATCCATCGCCGCGGAAACGATTGGAACATTTAAGGTGATGTTTTTTGTGAATTTTGTTTGTATTTTTACCTCGCGTGGCAAAACTTCTGAAAATGCTGGAATTAATAGTACGTCATCGTAGGTTAAACCTTCCCCTACTATTTTTGAAGAATCTGAAATCATAATGCAATCAACTTATAAATTAATTGCGTGCAAATTTAGACTATTTAATTTAAATAGCGCTATTTATGACTTTTTTGAAAATAAAATTTGAGCTCCAATGGCTATGGTGGCCGACACAAAACTAAAAGTCATTAATATTCCAGAAAATATCACCACGTATTTAAACCAAATTATTCCGCTCCAGAGCAAATAAATACCACCAAAAGTTAAGATGATAGAGAAAAAAGGCTCAATCATTAAAAAATATTTAAACTTTTTATTGATGGATGTCGTGGCGAGAATCAAGGAAAGCAAAAAGAAAATTACCGATAGCGATAAAATGTGATTATGCACAATGGTTAGAATTTCTGTCTCGCTTTTTTTGAATTTCATGACCGTTGCTTCTTCATCATTCTCATTTCCTAGATAATTGGACTCAATACCTGTTGGTTGCATAGAAGTAGTATTGTTTACAAAACTCAATCCGCCATAAAAACCCACACTAAGTACAATGATGAATACTAAAATAAGTGATTTTATTTCTTTAGGAAATTGATGTATGAGTCCGTGAATTTGCATTAAAGTTGTTTTTTATTGTATAAAATTGTTACCGTTTTAAGCAATTTATTTACCTCGTTGGTCATCGATTTCGCAGAAATCGTTGCTCCGGAAATTGCGGCAATATCCTTTTGGTAGATTAAATTTTCATTTGTTGTTTTTCCATTAAATTGCTTCAACCATCGTTTGCTTCCCACTTCTGAGCCGTGATCTTCGCGATAAACCAAAATCTTTACTTTTGAAACAATCAGGTTTTTGTCAAAAATAACAATAAAATCGAAATAATCAGCCTTTCCAAAAGCTTGTCCTAAATAATAATAACCCACTATTTTTTCTTCGTTCTTGATTTTGAAAAAATTAGTGTCATCAATTTTTATGGGAAGTGTTTCATTTACTTCCGTAGAAACAGAAATTGGCTGCTTTGAATATCTTTCCAAATTAAACACCATTTTTACTTCATTTTCAATTAAGGCTTCAATCTTTTTATTTGTTGTGAAGCTTGAAATAATAAGTACTAAAATTGTTAAAAAGGTTATTTTTTTCATTTTAAATATTTATATTAAATGAGGCTACTCTTTAAAAGCAGCCTCATTGCATTATTTTTTTAGAATGAAACCGCAATGCCGGCATTAAATTGTTTTTCTGTATCGCTTCCAGCAACTGCATTGTTCATTAATTGATAATCAATTTTAAACGCTGCGCCATTCGCCACTTTATAATTCAATCCGAAAATAATTTCATCTCTGTCAAAAGCGTCATTAGCCACTAAATTTCCAGCGGTGCTTGCGTGGGTATTGTATTTCTCATAACGTAAAAACGGCGTTAATTTCTCTACGCCTTTTAAATCGAAACTATAAGCCACCTCTCCATAAAAACCATACATTTCAGAACCTAAGTCGTTGCCGGTTAATAGGTTATATTCTTCCGTATCAGTTAAATTTGTATGAATATATTGTCCTCTTAACTCCAAATTATTGTATTTGTAGCGTGCATCCAACCCAATCATTGAAACACCAACAGTTGATGCTTCAATGGAAGTGTCATCAGTTTGGGTTTTTCCAAAATAACCAGACAATCCTACTCTCAATCCCATTATTCCATAATAGTCCAATTTCGTTGATAAATTTGGCGAATTTACCACAGATTCAGCACCTTTTTGGCGACCTTTTCGCAATCCGTCAGTTCCACGCAAAGTTCCTGCACCGTCAGCATAAGATTCAAATCCGTTAAATACATAGGCTTGATATTTTAGCGATGCATCGACTATATTTCCTGAAACGCCGATTCCAATTTCCCTCCATGTTGTTGGCACAATATAACTATCAACATTCGGACGCTCAGCGCCATAAAATGTTGTCGGTTCATGAAATTCGTTAATAATTCCCATTGGCACCAACATTAAACCAGCCAATACATTGAAATTTTCATTTGCTTTGTACTTTAAATATGCTTGCTCAATAAATACTTCTGAGACATGTTCATATTCAATTTCCGACATAAAACTTACTTTTTCATTAAATTTGTATCCTAAAAACATGACCAATCTGTGAACATCTAACTCTCCAGGTGCTGCCCCATCAGGTTCATTATAATCTATTTGGGCATAACCACCTATTGATACGCCTTCTGAAATTTTTGTTCCTAAATTTTGAGCGTTTTCATCTTGGTTTCCTTGTGCAAACCCTATGAATCCGATTAATAATGCCACTACTACTCTTATATCTTTCATTTATATGATTTAAATTAATTTATTTTTATTTAGACTTGTTATAAATAACGCGACAAAAATATATAAGATTGAAGAAATAAAAAAGCTTTATTTAGAATAATTATAAATAAGCTGACTTATATCATATTTTCAGAAACCAAAAAAAAAAAAATAATTGTAAATAAAGTAATTAGCTTTTAGCCAAAAATCTTCAGAGCTTCATTATAAGCACTCTCAAAACTCATCGCATTGATATTTGTAGAAACTTTTTGTTGATTAAAATAAGAAACCAGTTTTTCGGTTGGCATATTTCCGGTAAGCTCATCCTTTGCCATTGGGCAACCACCGTAGCCCATAATAGCACCATCAAATCGGTTGCAGCCCGCATTGTAAGCCGCGTGGACTTTTTCAAACCAGGTTGTTGGCGTTGTGTGTAAATGCGCACCAAATTCTATAGTTGGATAGGCCGGAATTAAATTCGAAAAAAGATAATCGATAATTTCGGGTGTTGAGCTTCCAACAGTATCGGATAAGGATAAAATTTTAACGCCCATCTTTGAAAGTTTTTCTGTCCAGCCCGAAACAATTTCAACATTCCAAGGATCTCCATACGGATTTCCGAAACCCATGGACAAATACGCAACAACTTCTTTATTGGTTTTGGCGGCAATGTTTAAAATTTCGTTCAAAATTTCAATGGATTCAACAATTGTTTTACTGGTATTTCGCATTTGAAAATTTTCAGAAATTGAAAAAGGATAGCCTAAATAACTAATTTCTTCAAACTGTGAAGCCTCCTCTGCCCCGCGAATATTGGCCACAATCGCCAATAATTTACTTTTGGTATTACTCAAATCAAGTTTTGAAAGCACATCAGCAGTATCTCGCATTTGAGGTATTGCTTTTGGGGAAACAAAACTCCCAAAATCAATAGTATCAAAACCAACGCGAAGCAATGCATTTA
>JAQVGD010000020.1:12047-29293 GCA_028696945.1 Lutibacter sp. | reverse complement strand
TCTTCTAGATGTTCGTTTTCGTTATTTTCTTCTTCCATAGTTCCCATCCTTTATCCTTCCCGAAGGGAAGGAGTTAGATTTTCTATTTTTTAATATTAAATCATAAATCGTATTTCGTAAATCAAAAATTTTCTTCGATAATATCCAATTCAAATTTCAAATTTTCTATGATAAACTTTTGGCGGTCGGGCGTATTTTTTCCCATATAAAATTCCAGTAATTTATCTATAGACATTTCTTTATCAAGCATCACGGGATCCAATCGAATGTCATCTCCTATAAAATTGGCAAATTCATCGGGTGAAATTTCTCCAAGCCCTTTAAATCGCGTAATTTCTGGCTTTCCCTTTAAAGAATCAATGGCATTTTGCTTTTCTTCAGGGGAATAGCAATAAAAAGTTTGTTTTTTATCCCTTACCCTGAAAAGCGGCGTATCTAAAATATATAAATGACCTTCTTTGATGAGTTCAGGAAAAAACTGCAAAAAGAAAGTGATTAACAGCAATCGAATATGCATCCCGTCCACATCGGCATCAGTTGCAATCACAATATTGTTATAGCGTAAGTCTTCTATGGATTCTTCAATATTAAGAGCCGCCTGCAACAAATTAAATTCTTCATTTTCATAGACGATTTTTTTATTCATTCCATAAGAATTCAAAGGCTTTCCACGCAAACTGAAAACAGCTTGTGTATTTACGTTCCTGGATTTGGTTATGGAACCACTTGCAGAATCTCCTTCAGTGATAAAAAGTGTGCTTTCCAACCGATTTTCCTTCTTCAAATCGCTTAAATGAACTCGGCAATCGCGTAATTTCTTATTGTGTAAACCAGCTGTTTTCGCACGTTCGCGAGCCAATTTTCTTATTCCAGATAAATCATTTCGTTCCTTTTCGGCCTGTAAAATCTTCTTCTGAATTCTTTCAGCAGTAACCGGATTTTTATGAAGATAGTTGTCTAAATTCGTCTTCACAAAATCGGTTATATATGCCCTGACGGATGGCAATCCGTCGCCCATTTCCGTAGAACCCAATTTGGTTTTCGTCTGACTTTCAAAAATGGGTTCCATTACTTTTATGCTGATGGCAGAAACGATGGATTTTCGAACATCGGAAGCTTCGTAGTTTTTGCCAAAAAACTCACGTATGGTTTTTACAATCGCTTCTCTAAATGCATTTTGATGCGTTCCGCCTTGTGTGGTATGTTGTCCGTTAACAAAAGAATGGTATTCTTCGCTGTATTGTGCTTTGCTGTAGGTAATTGCGACCTCAATGTCATTTCCATTTAAATGAATTATTGGAAACAACATGGCTTCTTCAGCAATATTTTCTTCTAACAGATCTTTTAACCCGTTTTCAGAAAAATATTTTTCTCCATTAAAAATGATGGTTAAACCAGTGTTTAGATACACATAGTTTTTAATCATTTTTTCAATATACTCGTTTCTGTATTTGAATTTTGTAAAAATGCTTTTATCTGGAACAAAGGTTACTTTGGTTCCTTTGCGGTGCGTTGTTTCTTCAGGTTTTTCAGCGTGCGTGATATTTCCTTTTTCAAATTCGGCAAAAGCAGTTTTTCCTTCTCTAAAAGATTGCACTTTAAAATAAGATGACAAAGCATTAACAGCCTTGGTTCCAACACCATTTAGACCAACCGATTTTTTAAAAGCCAAAGAATCATATTTTCCACCAGTATTCATTTTAGAAACCACATCCACCACTTTTCCTAATGGAATACCACGTCCATAATCTCGAATAGTCACTGTCTCTTCTTTTACCAAAACTTCAATAGTTTTGCCAGCACCCATCACGTATTCATCAATGGAATTATCTATAACTTCCTTTATAAGAATGTAAATGCCGTCATCTGGAGATGAGCCGTCGCCTAATTTTCCGATATACATTCCGGGACGAAGTCGAATATGTTCTTTCCAATCAAGTGATCGGATATTGTCCTCGGTATATGCTGTTTGATCTATCATTTATTCTATGTTATTCTTGAAGCGTGGCTAAAGTACTATTTTGCTTTAAGAAATAAAAAAAAGTCTTTCAAAATAATTATTAACACAAATAAGTTAAAAAAGCCCTCTAAACCCCGAAGGGGGAATTTATTATTGAAAACTGGAAAGTTATAAGGTTAAAATGATAAAAACCAAATCATTCAAACTTCAATACTCAATTATACATTAAATCTAAAATGCATAATATCACCGTCTTGCACTATATATTCTTTGCCTTCAACGCGCATTTTTCCAGCTTCTTTTACTTTGGCTTCACTTCCATATTTTACAAAATCCTCATAAGCAATTACTTCTGCCCTAATAAATCCCTTTTCAAAATCGGTATGAATTACGCCAGCTGCTTGCGGTGCGGTATCTCCTACATTTATCGTCCAAGCCCTTACTTCTTTAACGCCTGCGGTAAAATAGGTTTGTTGATTTAATAATTTATAAGCAGTTCTAATTAAAACTGAGGCACCTGGTTCTTTTAATCCTAAATCCTCCAAAAACAGTTGGCGTTCTTCAAAGGATTCCAACTCCGTAATATCAGCTTCAGTACCAACTGCTAAAATAATTACTTCTGCGTTTTCATTTTTTACTGCTTCTTTTATAATATTTACATACTCGTTTCCGGTAACAGCCGAATTTTCATCTACATTACACACATATAATACTGGTTTGTCTGTAATAAACTGTAAAGGTTTTATATATTCTTCACGTTCTTTTTCCGTTAAATCGATAGCTCTTACCGATTTAGCGGCTTCCAATCCTTTTTTTACTTTTTCTAAAGCATCCAGTTCTTTTTGAGCCTCTTTATTTCCTGTTCTGGCAGCTTTTTTAACTTTATCCAGTTTTTTGTCTAAAGTCTCCAAATCTTTTAACTGCAATTCAAAATCGATGGTTTCCTTATCCCTTAACGGATCAATAGTGGTATCAACATGAATAATATTGTCGTTGTCAAAACAACGAATTACATGGATAATGGCATCCGTTTCCCTAATATTTGCCAAAAATTGATTTCCCAATCCTTCTCCTTTGCTTGCGCCGCGAACCAAACCAGCAATATCAACAATATCAACTGTTGCCGTTTGTACACGCACAGGTTTTACCAATTCTTCCAATTTTGTCAATCGGCTGTCTGGCACATTTACCACTCCAATATTTGGTTCAATGGTGCAAAACGGAAAATTCGCGCTTTGCGCTTTCGCATTGGACAAACAATTAAACAAGGTCGATTTCCCAACATTTGGCAATCCTACAATACCAGCTTTCATACTATAAATTTTAAGTTTTTCTTTGTGAAAAAGTGATTTTTTACGAGCGTGCAAAGATAGTATTTTCAATGAAATAAATTGAGTCTTTTTGGTTTAAATATAAGCTAAAAATTATTACCTAAAATTTTCATTTATAATTATAAATAGTATATTCGCCTTAAACATTAACCAAATTAACAATGAAAAAATTAAACATCCTATTAGTATTGCTATGTTTCTTTACGAGTTTTGCATTTGCGCAAGAACTTGTTTCAGGAATTGTCACTAACGCCTCTGGAGAGCCTTTACCAGGAGCAAGTGTTGTTGAGAAAGGCACTTCAAACGGTACCATTACCGATTTTGACGGAAATTATAAAATATCTGTAAAGAAAGGCGAAACCCTTATTTTTAGTTTTGTTGGATTTCAAACAAAAGAGATTCAAATAACTTCAAATATTTTAAACGTTACTCTGGAAGATAAGGGAGAACAGTTGAAAGAAGTTCAAATTGTGGGTTCAAGAGGCACCAAAAGAACTGCCATGGACACGCCTGTTCCTGTTGATGTAATTGATGTGAACGAACTTGCTACCAAAAACGGAAATGTGGATATTACCCAAATTCTGCAATATGCAGCACCTTCATTTAATGCCACAAAACAATCTGGTTCCGATGGTTCAGACCATATTGTTCCTGCTTCGTTAAGAGGACTTGGGCCTGACCAAACCTTGGTTTTAATCAATGGAAAAAGAAGACACCAATCTTCGCTCGTGAATATTTTCGGAACTAGAGGAAGGGGAAATTCAGGAACGGATTTAAATGCAATTCCAGTTGCCGCCATAAAAAGAATTGAAGTTTTAAGAGACGGAGCTTCCGCACAATATGGTTCTGATGCCATTGCGGGTGTTATAAATATTGTTTTAAAAGACAATACCGACGGCGTTACCGGAGGAATAACTTACGGTGCTTACAGTACCGCAATTGGAAAAGGCTGGGAAGAAAAGACTGGTGAAACTTTGCACAATGTGGAAGGAAAAAACAGGCTGGACGGAAAAGACAAAAGTTTTGACGGTGAAACCACAAAATTAGATTTAAATTATGGGGTAAAAGTTGGCGAAACGGGATATATGAACTTTACCACTGAATTACTTTCAAAAGAGAAAACTTTACGTCCTGGTTTTGATTGGAGAAAAGGCTATGGAAGCGCCGCAGTTGACGCATTTAATTTTATGATTAACACCATGATTCCTGTTTCTGAAAATACTGAAATCTATGCTTTTGGAGGAAGAAATTACAGAGATACCAATGCAAATGCATTCTCTAGAAATGAATATATTGATGGAAATCCTGATGATTCAGACAACCGTTCTGTACCAAGTTTATATCCTAATGGATTTACGCCACAAATTACTTCAATTATTATAGACGCCTCTGTTTCGGCAGGTGTAAGACATAAGATGGAAAATGGATGGAATGCTGATTTTAACAATACTTATGGAAAAAACAGTTTCCATTATTATATCAAAAATTCAAATAATGCTTCTATGAAAGATGCTTCCCCTACCGATTTTGATGCTGGTGGCCATAGCTTATCGCAAAATACCACTGGAGTGGATTTCAACAAATATTTTGAGGAAGCCGCAAGCGGTATTAACCTTGCTTTTGGGATGGAGTATAGAACAGAAAATTTTATTATTTTCGCAGGTGAAGAAGCATCTTATGCATTGTATGATGAAGACGGATTGCCAATAACTAATCCGGCCATACAAACCGTTGCTTTTGATTCAAACGGAGTTGATCTTCCTGGCGGTTCACAAGGTTTTCCAGGTTATAGCCCAGACAATGAAGTTGACAGAAGCAGAAGTAACTTAGGACTTTATGTGGATTCTGAGTTTAATTTAAGTGATAGTTTTTTGGTTGCAGTAGCTTTGCGTTATGAAGATTACAGTGATTTTGGAAGTACCTTTAACTACAAACTGGCCAGCAGATTTAAAGTGAATGAAAACTTATCGTTACGCGGTTCCTTATCCACAGGTTTTAGGGCGCCATCATTAGCGCAGCTTTACTATAACTTAATATTCACAAATATTGTGAACGGACAATCATTAACCTCCTTGCTTTCCGCCAATAACAGTACCGTTACAAAAGGCTTTGGAATCAATCAATTAACAGAGGAAAAAGCATTTAACGGCAGTGTTGGTTTTACCTATAAAAAGGGCGGATTTACGGCAAGCGTTGATGCGTATTCCATAAAAGTGGATGACAGGATTGTGTTAACTGATAATTTTGACGCTACCGGACTTGGAATTCCAGGTGTTGAAGCCGCCCAGTTTTTCGCCAATGGCGTTGATACCAGAACCCAAGGACTTGATATGGTTTTTACTTACAATGGATCAATTGACAGTGATAACTCTTTTATTGTGGGATTGACCGGGAATATTAACGATCTCAAAATTGACAAAATCCACAATGGAAACTTAAATGAATACACTTTCTTTAGTCCGTTTTCACGCGCATATCTTAAAGCCGCCGCTCCAGATTATAAATTTGGGCTGAATATGGGTTTTACGCATAAAAAATTTGATGTAAATGTTAATTTAACACAGTTTAGTGATGTTAAAATAAATGATTTTGGATGGGTTGATTATGCCCCTGCAAATGAAGCAGAGGCATTACATTATGATGTTAATGGTGATGGTTCAGAATATATAAATTTATTTGAAACTAATGTTGATACCTATAAAGCAAAAATGGTTGTTGATTTAAACTTATCCTATGAAGTTACTAAATCGCTTACGTTAACTATTGGTGGAAATAACATTTTTAACCAATATCCAACACCTCAATTTGATGGTTTGACTGACCAAGGCGGATTGATGGATTCTGTTCAGATGGGTTCTGATGGTGCTTATTTCTTCGGAAGAATTGGATTTAAATTATAAGATTTTAATTATATAGAATAAAAGAAGGTGTGTTTTTAAAAACATACCTTCTTTTTTTATCACATGTGTTTAAAAAAAAATTAAGGATGTAGCTCTAAATACTTCTTTACAAATGCGTTAATTCCATCTTCCAAATTGGTTTCCGGTTTAAAATTAATATGGTTAAATAAACTTTCAACATTGGCGTAAGTGCTTTGCACATCACCCGGCTGCATTGGTTTAAACACCATTTTTCCTTTTTTGCCTAAGGCTTTTTCAATGGCTGTTATAAAATCCATTAAAGCAACCGGACTGTTATTTCCAATGTTAAATAATTGATATGGTTTTGTGCTTTTTGAAGAAGTTGGTTTTTTCGGATTAAACGCTGGATTATTTGCTTTTGGTGCCAACGGCAATAATCGTTTAATGCTTTCAACAATATCATCAACATAGGTAAAATCGCGGCTCATATTTCCGTTGTTGAACACTTCAAATTCCTTGTCTTCCACAATGGCTTTCGTAAAAATATGCAAGGCCATATCTGGTCTGCCCCAAGGGCCATACACAGTAAAAAAGCGCAAACCTGTTGAAGGAATGTTGTATAAGTTGGCATAAGAATGCGCCATCATTTCATTGGCTTTTTTGCTTACGGCATACATCGCCAAAGGATGATCGGTACAATTGTCCTCCTGAAAAGGAATGTCTTCACTTAACCCATAAACAGAACTTGACGAAGCAAACAACAAATGTTCCACTGGAAAAGCCCTGCAACTTTCCAAAATATTTAAAAATCCGGTAATATTGCTATCCACATAAGCGTGTGGATTTTCTAATGAATATCTTACTCCTGCCTGTGCCGCCAAATTAACCACATAATCAAATTGCTGTTCTTTAAAAAGATTTTTAAGCGAGGGTAAGTCCGTTAGGTCTAGTTTTATAAAAGAAATACCAACCAACTTTTGCAACTTATTATATTCAATAGCATCTGTTTTAAAACCCAAATCTCTTAAACGCGCCTGTTTTAGTTGGGGGTCGTAATAATCGTTAATATTGTCCAATCCAACAACTTCATAATTCGATTTCACTAACAGTTTTGCCAAATGATGGCCAATAAAACCTGCCATACCGGTAATTAATACTTTCTTCATTTAAAAAATATTGGATTTATAATTCAGACAAAAATAAAACTAATTAGCCAAACTGCTAAATTGCGTTCTATTTATTTCTAAAAGAATGCTAAAAAATTGAAATATACTGCCTAAATTTGAGCTCTTTTAATAAATAAAAATCCAAATGAACAAACAATTAATAGAATGCGTACCAAATATTAGCGAAGGACGCAATACTGACAAAATAAATGCCATTGCGGCTGTTGTTGAAACTGTTGAAGGTGTTAAATTATTAGATGTTGATCCTGGAAAAGCAACCAACAGAACGGTAATTACTTTCGTTGGCGAACCAGAAAATGTAATTGAAGCTGCGTTTAGACTGATTAAAAAAGCTGCAGAATTAATAGATATGAGCAAACATTCTGGAGAGCATCCGCGTTTTGGTGCCACAGATGTTTGTCCGCTCGTTCCAATTTCAGGAATTACTTTAGAGGAAACGGCAGTTTTTGCCCATAAATTAGGGGAACGCGTAGGTAAGGAATTGGGAATTCCCGGTTATTATTATGAAAATGCCGCAACCAGTGAAATCCGCAAAAATTTAGCCAACTGTCGCGCCGGAGAATACGAAGGATTGAAAGATAAATTGGTAAATCCAACTTGGAAACCAGATTTTGGTCCTGCCGAATTTAACGAATCTGTTGTAAAAACAGGTGCTGTAGCAATATCTGCACGCGATTTTTTAATTGCCTACAATATCAATTTAAATACCACTTCAACCAGAAGAGCGAACGCCATCGCATTTGATATTCGAGAAGCTGGAAGGGTAAAACATGAAAACGGCACTTCGGGAAAAGTAATGTTGGATAAAAATGGAGAACCAGTTCGCATTCCTGGGAAATTAAAAGCGGTTAAAGGAATTGGCTGGTATATTGAAGAATACGGCATTGCACAAATTTCTTATAATCTAACCAACATTAGCATTACGCCAATGCACATCGCATTTGATGAAACTGAAAAATGTGCCATTGAAAGAGGTTTGCGCGTTACAGGATCGGAATTAGTTGGATTGATTCCTTTAAAAGCGATGTTGGACGCAGGTAATTATTTTTTAAAGAAACAAGAACGTTCTTTAGGAATTTCTGAAGAAGAAAAAATAAAAATCGCCGTAAAATCTTTGGGATTGGATGATTTAAAACCTTTCAATCCCAATGAAAAAATTATTGAATATTTGCTTAAAGACGCTACTAAAAAACTAATAGATTTAACAGTAAGTGGCTTTGCCGAAGAAACTGCTGCGGAATCTGTTGCCCCAGGAGGTGGTTCAATTTCGGCTTATGTTGGTGCTTTAGGAGTCTCATTGGGAACGATGGTTGCCAATTTATCATCGCATAAAGCCGGTTGGGATGACAAATGGGAATTCTATTCCGATTGGGCTGTAAAAGGTCAGGCCTATAAAAATAAATTATTGCATTTGGTGGATGAAGATACCATTGCTTTTGGTAAAATTATCGACGGATTCAGAATGCCGAAATTGACCAATGAAGAAAAAGAAGCGCGCAAACAAGCAATCGAAGCAGCAACTATTTATGCAACTGAGATTCCGTTTCATATAATGGAAACCGCTTACAATTCTATGGAAGTGATGCAAGCGATGCTGAAAGATGGTATGCAAAGTTCCATTTCCGATGCCGGTGTTGGTGCTTTGTGCGCAAGAACCGCTGTTGTTGGTGCATACTTTAATGTTAGAATTAATGCAAAAGATATCAAAGACAGGGTTTTTGCCGAAGCTATTTTGGCAAAAAGTGAAGTCATATACCAAAAAGCACTTGCCATTGAAAAAGAGGTGATGGAATTTGTGATGTCGAAGGTTTAAAACACCCACTAAATCCTAAAAGCCCCCTAGCCCCCGAAGGGGGACAGAGCGTTAAAAAAATGTCCAGTGGACATTTTTAGTGCGACATAGCGAGAGCTATGGGCGAGATGAAGCGCAGATACCAGCTGGTGCGTGGATAACAGCTAGTGCGTTGGTGATTTTTCGATTGAAAATTGTAATTGTTTAGCTAAAAAAATCATACATCGTAAATCTAAATTCGTAATTCGATACCTACTGGCGCGGGTTTACAATCTGTGCGTGACGTAAGTATTTATTTTTGACCAAAACCAAAAAAGTCTCCTAGCCCAATGTTTTAAGTTAATAAGGGAATATTTGTCATTGCTTCGCCAGTTTGTTATTGCTCGTGCCCGACAAAGGAAAAATCGCATTAAATAGCTTAACAATGATGTGATTCCTAGTAACTCACAGACGATACGGTTTTAATTTGTCTAGACGTAATGACACGTCTTTGCGAAGGAGCACTGCAATGAAATGGAGTGGCGACTGTGGCAATCTGTTATTATTGAAGATTTAGTCAATTTAGAACAGGTTACTTAGCAACATTTCGTTAGTTCGGAACAGATTGCCGCGTTGGCTATCGCCGTCTCGCAATGACGCGGTATTAATTGACCTTCTTGGAATGACAAAATAAAGGCGTTAAAGGTTAAAATTAAACTGCTTATGTTTATTTTTAACCTTTTTCTAGTATTTTTTCCGGTATAATAATAGTTCCCCCTTCGGGGGCTAGGGGGCTTTTTCGGGAGCCAGAGGGCTTATAGACTTTTTAAACTCGCTTTTATCGTTTCTATTTTCGCCAAAGCGTCGGCTTCTTTGTTGCGTTCGTTTGAGATAAC
Organism: Lutibacter sp.; assembly: GCA_028696945.1. GTDB lineage: Bacteria > Bacteroidota > Bacteroidia > Flavobacteriales > Flavobacteriaceae > Lutibacter. The sequence continues at coordinate 19,287 of JAQVGD010000020.1, read as the reverse complement.
TTGTTCTGGGGCGCTACTCACAAAACGCTCATTGCTCAATTTCTTTTGAACCGACTGCAAAAAACCTTCAATATACTTTAGTTCTTCGAGTAATTTGGCTTTTTCCTCCTCTGCATTGATATCAGCTTCCATCGGGATAAAATACTCATTAGATTTTACCCTGTAACTCAAAGCTCCTTCCACTTTCTCTGACACATAAGTTAGAGAAGCTATATTCCCCAGTTTTTCAATAACCGAGTCAAAATAATTCGTAACATTTTCATTGTTGATTACCAAAAGATCAATCGTATTTTTAAAGGCAATATTTTTTTCTTTTCTGATGGTTCTAATTCCGGAAATCACTTCCGAAGCAAATTTAAAATCATTTATTAAAGTTTCATTTACTGCTGTTAATTTTGGATATTCAGCAATAATCAAAGCCTCATTTGGCGTTCTATCTGTAATATGTTGCCATATTTCTTCCGATAAAAATGGCATAAAAGGATGCAATATTTTTAGATTATCTTCCAAGAAATTAACTGTCGAATTGTAAGTTTCGGCATCAATTGGCTGCTGATACCCAGGTTTTACCATTTCTAAAAACCAAGAGGAAAAATCGTTCCAAATTAGTTTATAGGTAATCATTAAAGCTTCGCTGATGCGATATTGTTCAAATGATTTTTCAAGTTCGACCAACGCTTGCTGAAATTTTGAATTGTACCATTCAATGGCCACTTTGGCAGCTATTGGCTGTTCCATAGTTTCTGAAACTTCCCATCCTTTAATCAAACGGAAGGAATTCCAAATTTTATTGGAGAAATTACGTCCTTGCGCCACCAAATCTTCATCAAACAACAAGTCGTTTCCAGCGGCGGAACACAACAACATTCCTACACGAACGCCATCTGCACCAAATCTTTCGATCAATTCAATTGGGTCGGGAGAGTTTCCTAAGGATTTAGACATTTTTCTGCCTTGTTTATCACGCACAATTCCCGTAAAATAAACATTGGAAAAAGGTTTTTCATTTCTGAATTCATAACCTGCAAAAATCATCCGTGCAACCCAAAAGAAAATAATATCCGGTCCTGTTACCAAATCGTTGGTAGGATAATAGTAATTAATTTCTTTATTGTCGGGAAATCTAATTCCGTCGAAAACAGAAATCGGCCATAACCAAGAGGAAAACCAAGTATCTAAAGCATCTGGATCTTGTGAAATATCAGCTGACGTCAACTTTTTCCCAACTATTTCAGAAGCCAATTTTACCGCTTCTCCCAAGGTTGAAGCCACCACAAAATCGTTTACGCCATCACCATAAAAATATGCCGGAATTCGGTGTCCCCACCAAAGCTGGCGAGAGATGTTCCAATCCCTGATATTTTCTAGCCAATGTTTATAGGTATTGTTATAATGTTTAGGGAAAAAGTGAATTTCCTCATCTTCCAAAACCGCTTTTAAAGCTGGCTTTACAAGACTATCCATTTTCAAAAACCATTGGGCAGAAATTTTTGGTTCAATAACCTCTTTGGTTCTTTCGGAAGTCCCCACTTTATGAACATAAGATTCAATTTTAGTCAAACTGCCTAAATTTTCCAATTCCTTGGTAATTTCTTTGCGAACAACAAATCGATTTTTTCCTTCATAATGCAATCCGAAGGAATTCAACGTGGCGTCATCATTAAAAATATCCACCACTTCCAACTGGTGTTTTTCTCCCAAAACTTTATCATTGGGATCGTGTGCAGGCGTTACTTTTAAGCAACCTGTTCCAAATTCAATATCAACATATTCATCTTCAATAATAGGAATTACCCTGTTGGCAATGGGAACAATGGCTTTTTTGCCTTTTAAATGCGAAAAACGCGGATCATTTGGGTTGATGCAAATAGCAGTATCGCCAAAAATTGTTTCGGGACGTGTGGTTGCAATTGTTAAAAAATCGTTACTGCCTTCAATCTTGTATTTTAAATAATATAAATTTCCCGCTTTTTCTTCATAAATAACTTCTTCATCAGACAAGGTAGTTTTTGCGGAAGGATCCCAGTTTACCATTTTGTAACCGCGATAAATCAGCCCTTTTTTATATAAATCGAGAAAAACTTTGATGACAGATTCACTTAAATCAGCGTCCATCGTAAACTTTGTGCGTTCCCAATCGCAGGAAGCACCCAGTTTTTTAAGCTGTTCCAAAATAATTCCGCCGTGCTCATCCGTCCATTTCCAAGCATATTTTAAAAATTCTTCCCTTGTTAAGTCCGCTTTCTGAATTCCCTGCTCTTTCAATTTAGCGACAACTTTAGCTTCTGTGGCAATAGATGCGTGGTCTGTTCCCGGAACCCAACAGGCGTTAAATCCTTTCAATCTGGCCCTTCTGATTAATATATCCTGAATGGTATTGTTCAACATATGTCCCATATGTAAAACGCCTGTGACGTTAGGCGGCGGAATTACAATGGTATATGGTTCTTTTTCGTTAGGTATTGAATGAAAATAATTATGCTTCATCCAGTACTCGTACCATTTATGTTCTATTTCTTTAGGACTATATTTTGTTGCTAAACTCATTTTGGTATATTATTTGTAATACGATTCGCAAATGTACAATTATAAGCCAATTCAGAAAATATTTTGAAAACTTAAAAAAAGTATTAACTTTACATTTCAAATAGAAAAAACATGAAAAAAATTATTACAATAATGGTATTGGGATTTTTAACATTCACTATGAATGCCCAAGAAAAGCAAGAATCTGAAAAATCAAAAGATTCAAATGCTCCTGCGTTCGAGTTTGTTACCGAAGTTATTGATTACGGTAAAATTGCATTGAACGCTGATGGCGTACGCACATTTAAATTTAAAAACGTTGGAAAATCTCCTTTAGTAATCAGCGATATTAAATCAAGTTGCGGGTGTACTGTTCCAAAAAAACCGACTGAACCTATTATGCCAGGAGAAAGTGGAGAAATTGAAGTTAAATATGCCACCAATAGACCAGGAGGTTTTTCAAAAACAATTACCGTAAGTTCTAATGCTGATGAACCTGTTAAAACTTTACAAATTAAAGGGATTGTTTTAAAAGAGTAATCTTCAAATAGTTAATATAAAAAAGACCTTCAAAAATGAAGGTTTTTTTTATTTCAGCATGTCTTTTAAATAGAAATGGTATTCATAATCTTGTCCATTTCTTTCCACAACCAATGAAATTTTAGTATTTTCCTTCTGAAAAAATTTTCCGATTATTTCATCAAGTTCCATTTCAAAGGTAAACTTTCCGTTAATTTTAATTACAATATCTCCTGCTAATAAACCCGCATTAAATGCAGGCGAACCTTCACGCAAATTATGAATTTTATAGGATGGCTTAAAAGTATATTTATAATTATATTCCGAAATAACGATGTTTTGCATATTGGTTTTGCGGTCAGGTAATTCGATTGCGGTATTATTTTGTTCTCTTACCAATAACTTTCCATTATAAACAAGCTCAATGCCACTCATATTATACCTAAAAGGTTTCTTAAAAGAACTTCCTTTTTTAAAGGAGATTTTCTTATTTCCGTAATCAAATGTCACTTTGAATCGTTTTAAAACAGAAGCACCCAAACTACCATTTCTCTCTTCAAACTGGCGTGCGTTAGAAATTGATGATGAATCGGGAAATGAAACCGTTGGCTTTTTCAATTCAAATTTCCCAATTACCAACGCATCAATAAAAGCTCTTTTTCCATGAACAGATCCGCTTAACCCTTCTCCCAAATAATCATTAAAATATTTTTCTGGAGGTAAAATATCGGGATGGCTATTTTCAAATAGCCATAAAGCATCACTTCCACCAGAATCAATTAACAATTTAACTGGAACGATTTTGTTTGAATTTTGATCTAATTTTATTCCAACATCAATATAAGGTTTCAGCTTAAAAAACGACAAATCAAACGTTTCGCATTTTTTACAAACTTTATGTTTATATTTATCAGGTTTGTAGAAGGTAATTCGTTTTTTGTCATAATTTATATCAACAATAAAATCCTTTAAAATTTCATACCCAATAATACCATGAATAGTAATCCCAAGTTTTGATGACAAATCAAAACTATCATCAAAAATCAGGTATAGGCTTTGATTAGAACCTTGCACATTGCCATACGTAAATACATTACCTTTTGATAATATGGCATCAACCGCCTCCTCACTTCCCAATCCCTGCAACTTGATCTTTTCCTTATTTTTGAGTTTGACAGAATCTTTGCTATATAAATTAAATAACAGCGTTGCCCCAACACCAGAATCCAATATAAAATTCAATGATCTTCCGTTAACTTCTATAGGAAAAACAATTAAATTATTTAACAACTTAAACGAAACAGATTGCTTTTCCACATTATTTTTGAGTTGAAACTTGCCTTGAGAAACTGCATTTGTCCAAACAAATAAGATGGTTATTGAAAAAACAACCGTTCTAAAATATAAATACAATATATTTCGCTTTTAATTTTTTTGTTAAGCTACAAAATCACATCAATATAAAACAATTTTTACAAAAATTTTATTCAGTAATAAATCGTCCTAAAACCCACAAATTTCAAAATTAATTTCGCAATTTTGTAAGAACTATTTATAAACAATTTACAATGCCAACAATCTCAATTAAAGGTAAAAACATGCCTGAATCTCCAATTAGAAAACTGGTTCCTTTTGCTGAAAATGCTAAAAAAAGAGGAATTGAAGTTTTTTATTTGAATATTGGACAACCCGACATAAAAACCCCAGAAGTGGCACTGAAAGCCGTAAAAAACAACACTATTGAAGTGCTTGCTTATAGCCGTTCTGAAGGATCTGAGGAATATCGCGAAAAAATTGCAAATTATTACACAAAAAGAAATATTCCTGTAACTGCCAATGAAATTATTGTCACAACTGGTGGTTCTGAAGCATTATTATTTGCTATGGGAAGCATTGCCGATCCGGGCGATGAAATTATTATTCCTGAACCATTTTATGCAAATTATCTAGGTTTTTCAACTGCATCAGGCGTGAATGTTGTCCCTGTGATTTCAAAAATTGAAGATAATTTTGCCTTGCCTCCAATCGAAGAATTTGAAAAGTTGATTTCTTCAAAAACCAGGGCTATCCTAATTTGCAATCCCAACAATCCGACCGGGTATTTATATTCCAAAGAGGAAATTCAAAAACTGGCTGATATTGTAAAAAAACACGATTTATTTTTGATTGCCGATGAAGTTTACCGAGAATTTATCTACGACAATGAAGAATACCACTCTGTTTTAAGCAATTTTGGCTTAGATAATCACGCCATAATTATTGATTCTGTTTCAAAACGTTACAGTATGTGTGGCGCACGAATTGGTTGTTTGGTCAGTAAAAATAAGGAGGTTATCAGCACGGTTTTAAAATTTGCGCAAGCGCGTTTGAGTCCGCCAACTTTTGAACAAATTGCCAGTGAAGCCGCTTTGGAAACAGCACAATCTTATTTTGATGAGGTAATTGTTGAATATAAAGCCAGAAGGGATATTTTAATTGCTGAGTTACTTAAAATTGAAGGCGTAAAAGTAGCTACGCCGAAAGGTGCTTTCTATTGTGTTGCGGAACTTCCTGTTGATGATGCCGATAAATTTGCGCAATGGTTGCTGGAAGATTTTAATTTGGACAAGCAAACTGTTATGGTGGCTCCTGCAGCCGGATTTTATTCCACCAAAGGAATTGGAACAAAACAAGTTCGAATTGCTTATGTACTCAAAAAAGAGGATCTGATTCGTTCTGTAGAAATTTTAAAAGCAGCCCTCAAAAAATACAACGAGAAATAGTTGAAAATTCAACAAAACATATCGTTAAAACCATACAATACGTTTGGCATTCAAACAAATGCCAAACGTTTTGTTTCCATAAATTCCCTTAAAGAATTAAAGGAAATAATCGCTTTAGAAAAAAACATATTTCTTTTGGGCGGAGGAAGCAATATTTTACTGACCAACGATGTGGAAAAATTGGTCATCCACATAAACACAAAAGGTATTATTGTCAATGATTTTGGTGTAGATGAAGTTTTGGTTACTGCGGAAGCAGGCGAAAACTGGCATGAATTGGTGCTTTGGTGTGTTTCCCAAAACTATGGCGGTTTGGAAAATTTGGCTTTAATTCCAGGAAATGTCGGCACTTCTCCAATTCAAAATATCGGCGCTTACGGCATTGAAATTAAAGACGTTTTTCAGCAATTGGAAGCTATTGAAATTTCGACAGGGAAAACCAAAATTTTCACGAAGGCAGCTTGTAAATTTGGTTATCGGAATTCTGTTTTTAAAAATGAGTTAAAGGGAAAATTCATCATTACCAACGTTACTTTTAAACTTACCAAAAAAAATCACAATATCAATATTTCGTATGGTGCCATAAAAGATTTGTTGACCGATAAAGAAAATCCTTCTATCAAAGAAATTGCAGACGTGGTAATTGCCATCAGGAAAAGTAAACTTCCTGATCCTAAAGAAATTGGAAACAGCGGAAGCTTTTTTAAAAATCCGGTAATACAGGTCGATTTATTTAATGAATTAACAAAAAAATATCCCGAAATTCCATATTATGAGATTTCCGAAAATGAAATTAAAATTCCTGCAGGTTGGTTAATTGAACAATGCGGATTTAAAGGAAAACGTTTTGGAGATACTGGCGTTCACGAAAAACAAGCATTGGTTTTGGTAAATTACAACAATGCAAGCGGGAAAGAAGTTTACGCATTGGCTCAAAAAATTCAACAAAAAGTAATGGAGACTTTTAAAATAGCACTTGAAATTGAAGTAAATGTAATTTAAACGGTCACTTCCAATAATTTACAATTTTTCGAGGTTATTGTCACTTTATCAGCAGTAGCTGGAATTAATACTGTTTCTCCCAAATTAAGTTTTTCAGAATACTTATCAATTAAAATTGTTGCCTTTCCCTGAACACACATAAAAATTACAAATGAATCTGTTTCCTCATAATCCAATTCCTTTTCTCCAACAACATGAATAAAATTAGTTGTAAAATACTCGCATTTTACAATTGTGTTTAATGAATTTATAAAGGTAGAATACTGGTATTTTGCCTTAATTTTATCGCTGAAATTGATGGCTTCAATGGCCAAATCTGTATGCAATTCTCTCGGATTTCCATTATCATCAACCCTATCCCAATCATAAATTCTATAGGTAATATCAGAAGTTTGCTGAATTTCCGCCAACATAATTCCAGCTCCGATGGT
>JAQVGD010000020.1:0-12037 GCA_028696945.1 Lutibacter sp. | reverse complement strand
GGTATGAACCGTTCCTGGCTCAATGAAAAAAGCATCACCCGCTTTTACTTTTTCATAATTTAAGATGGAAGGCACTTCTTTTTCGGCAACATAATTTAGATATTGATCTGGCGTAATCTCCTTATTAAATCCCACAATAAGTTTTGAACCTTGATCAGCATGCATAATATACCACATCTCTGTTTTTCCATAAGAATTATGGCGTTTTTTTGCAAGCACATCATTTGGATGGACCTGAACGGACAAATCCTCTTTTGCATCAATAAATTTTATCAACAAAGGAAAATTATTCCCAAAATGCTTATAATTATTTATGCCAATCAATTCATCTTTATAGGTTTCCAGCAATTCGCCCAACGTTTTTCCTTTTAATTTCCCATTTGAAACTACAGATACATTATGGTCAACATCAGACAATTCCCAACTTTCACCAATATTTTTAGCGGTCGATTTTTTATGAAGTTGTGTCGTTAATTTTGTTCCACCCCAAATTTTCTCTTTTAAAATGGGGTAAAACTTAATAGGATAATTAAGCATCTAGTTTAATAGTTTTTTTAAAGTTTGTATAACAATATCCAATTCTTCAACAGTGTTAAATTTACAAAATGAAAATCGAACAGAAGTTTTTTTTGCTTCTTTTTCGGGCAATATTGCATGTAAAACATGCGACCCCACATCACTTCCACTCTGACAAGCACTTCCTCCAGAAACCGCGATACCATTTAAGTCTAAATTAAAAAGCAACATCGCGTAATTTTTCTGAAAACGAACATTTAAAATCGTGTAACTGCTGTCGCTTTCACTTTCTGAACGGCCATTAAATTTAATACCTTCAAAATTTCGCTTCAATTCGCCAATAAAATAATTTTTTAAACCTTGAATATAAGTGGACTCTTCCTGTATATTCATACAAGAAATTTCCAGTGCCTTTTCCATTCCCAAAATGCTATGCACGTTCTCTGTTCCTGCTCTGGCACCTCGCTCCTGCTCGCCTCCATGCAAAATTGGATGAATGCCAAATCCCTTTTTTATGTAAGCAAATCCAACCCCTTTCGGCCCGTGAAATTTATGGGCACTTGCCACAAAAAAATCAATAGGTGTTTTCTTTAGATCCATATTAAAATGTCCGACACCCTGCACCGAATCTGAATGGAATAAAGCATTGTTGGCCTTACACAATTCCGATACTTTTTCAAGATTTAAAATGTTGCCAATTTCATTATTAACATACATCAAACTCACCAATTTCTTATCATCCGAATCTTGCAAAAGTTTTTCTAAATGCTCGTAATTCACATGGCCACTTTCGTCTATATCAACAAATTTAACCTTAATGTCAAACTCATTTTGAAGATTTACCAAGGTGTGTAAAATAGCGTGGTGCTCAATTTCAGATGAAATAATAGTTGAGACGCCTAAATTGGTAACGGCATTTCTCAGTATTAAATTATCAGCTTCACTTCCTCCAGCCGTAAAAATAATTTCCTGGGCAGAAGCATTAAAATGTTTTGCGATATTTTTGCGGGAAGTTTCAACTAAAGATTTCGCCTTTCGCCCAACGTGATGAATTGATGACGGATTCCCATAAACATTGGCCATAGCAATTGATATAACATCAATAACTTCGGGCAATATGGGTGTTGTGGCAGCGTTATCTAAGTAAATCGTTTTCATTAAAAGCAAAAGTAATTAAAATAATTGGTTTCAATTAACGTAGAGTTGCCTAAAACTGTTATTTTTGCGTTGAAATTATTACTTATGAAGAAATTATTGATACTCTTTTTGGCGTTTACCTTAAATGCTTGCAATGATGGTGATTTTGATATTCCTGACTTTGAATTTACCGAAGAAGTGAATATGTGCGGAGAATTTGTTTTGTATATCTCAAATACCAAAAGTACTGAAGTAATGGTTTTAACACTACCGCCAACAGCTATTGATACCATAGTACAAGTACAAGAACTTCCTATTTCAGCAACAGTAACCGCAACCTATCGAATTTTTGATAAAGGCATTACTAAAAACTATTTTTGTCAGGACATTCCGCCCTTAGAACCAAAAATTTTAAAAGAACTTAATGCAGATGAAAGAGGAATTATAAACATTACAACAACAGAAATTTTGAAAGATAGTTTACGAACTGGCTATTCTCACAAAATTACCATTTCGGAATTGTTATTTAAGGATGGTGAGGAACGCACTTACTATGAAAATTTTAATTTTGGAACCTTAGAAATTAAAAATTAACTATTTTTTAGGATTCTGGTAAATTTTAACTTCTGTTGCGCCCAAACCATATTTTTGAAATGAGGCATCATTCCAGTAAACATTATAATTTTTAAACAAATATTCCAACTCTGTTTTTAAAACTCCTGCGCCCATTCCGTGAATAAAAACTATTTTCGGAATCTTGTTTTTTATGGCAAATTCCAATTTATGTTTGGCAGTTTCCAACTGAAGCGTCAACATATCATAATTGTCCATTCCTTTTGTTGAAGCGATGAGTTGATTGATGTGCAAATCGACTTCCATAGGCGGCAACTTGTCTGGTTTCAAATTGGTTTTAAAATTTGGCACATGTTTCTTGGAAGAAGTTTCTTTAATTTTTTCAGATAAATATTCATTGTCAATATCGCTGAATTTAGAGAGTTCTTTCTGACTTTCTTTAATGATAACCAATTCTTTTGGTGCGTATTCATAAGAAAATCCATCTTTATCTTCAATTACAATTTTAGTGGGATGCACCTCTGTAACTTTCCCCCTAATAACATCATCAAGAACCGCTATTTTATCACCAACTTTAAAATCCATTTTAATTTCTCTTTATTAATTTTATGCGAATAACCAAACAAAGTTATAACAATAAATTTGTTCAAAAATGCAATTTGACCATAAACTGATGCCTTTTTTACTTTACAGCTTATAAAAATTTGAAAGATATTTAGCAACAAGCAAATTGTTGATGAAATAGCTATTATTTTAAGGCAATACTTAATGCCAATTTACTTTTTATAATTTGGTTTGATATATTTGTGAACTATAAAAAAGTACTATGAATCAAATTCAGCCAAAAGACTATCAAATAAAATCCATTTTGGTCACTATATTTTTTTTTGATATTTCGAAATAAACCTTATTATCCATTTAACTTATTTGCTCCTAACTAAAAAAAGCACCCGATTGGATGCTCTTTTTTATTATAACTTTAGGCGCTAGTTTAAACTGGCTATTATGATTGAAATATCTAATTTTCGGCACTTTGTTACCCCTGCCGGCAGGCACGGCTTTAGTCCCGATAACTATCGGGAGGGGAAATAACAAAAGACCGAAAATTCAATTATTTTTACCCTAACCCTAAAGGGAATAATTGAATTTTATACGTTCGAACCAACTTGAAACCTCCGAAATATAGATTTGAAATTAAATAGCAACGCTCAATTAAACTAGAGCCTAACTTTACTATATTTATTTTATAGCTTCAAAATCTGTGTCCATTTTAATATAGTCTAAAAATTCGCGACGGACATTTTCATCCTTAAATTTTCCGCCGAATTCTGATGTTACGGTACTGCTTTCAATATCGCGAACGCCTCGAGAATTTACGCACAAATGTTTTGCATCAATTACACAGGCCACATCTTCCGTCCCCAATGCTTCCTGTAAAGATTGCACCACCTGCATGGTTAAACGTTCCTGAACCTGTGGTCGTTTTGCAAAATAATCAACAATGCGATTCATTTTAGACAATCCGATGACATTTCCGTTAGAAATGTAAGCTACATGCGCTCTGCCAACAATTGGCAATAAATGATGTTCACACGTGGAGTAAACAACAATGTTTTTTTCGACCAACATTTCGCCATACTTATAATTATTATCGAACGTGGATAATTTGGGTTTATTGGCTGGATTTAAACCGCCAAAAAGCTCATTTACGTATGCTTTTGCCACTCTTTTTGGGGTTCCTTTTAAACTATCATCTTCCAAATCCATCCCTAAAGTAATCAAAATATCTTTCACGCTCGCTTGAATGCGTGCTATTTTTTCCTGGTCGGAAATATCAAAAGCATCAGCTCTTAAAGGTGTTTTAGCAGAAGATCCTACGTGATCGTCTCCCCTTTCATCAATTCTATTTGTCATTATGTTTTTACCTTCAAACATTTTCTGTTGATTAGCCTACAAATTTACAACTTATTTTAAAGTTGCGCCGTGATTCTAATTAATTCTTTTAAGTCGCAAATTTCCTGTTTACCGCTTTGCATATTTTTTAAGGTATAGGTATTGCTTTTCATTTCTGATGAACCGACCATTACAACATAAGGAATTTCTCTTTTGTTAGCGTAATTCATTTGCTTCTTCAATTTAGCGCTATCAGGATACAATTCCGATTTGATATTATTTCTTCTCAATTCAACCAATGCCTTCATACAAAAAGCAGCTTCTGCATCGCCAAAATTAATAAATAGCACTTTCGGTTTTGGGAGTTCCAGAGATTTAAATAAATATAATTCTTCAAGCACCAAATAAATTCGGTCTAAACCAAAAGAAATACCAACCCCGCTCATGTCTTTTAAGCCGAAAATTCCAGTTAAATCATCATATCTTCCACCGCCGCCAATGGATCCCATATTTACACCTTCGGGAGCAGAAACTTCATAAATGGCACCGGTATAATAATTTAACCCGCGCGCCAAGGTAACATCAATCTCTAATTTAGCCGATTCCAATCCGAATTTTTCAACGGTATCAACTACAAATCGCAAATCTTCCACGCCGCTTAAACCCTCTTTAGATTCCGTTAATAACGCCTGCAACTGATTTAATTTTTCCTGATTGTTTCCGTGAAAATTAAATAAAGGTTTTACTTTTTCAATGGCCTGTTCTGAAATGCCTTTTTCCAACATTTCTTTAGCAACACCATCGGCTCCAATTTTATCCAATTTATCGAGCGCAACGGTAAAATCGATTAATTTGTCCGCTGCACCAATAATTTCGGCAATACCAGCCAATATTTTACGATTGTTCAATTTGATGGTAGTTCCAGTTAATTTTAACTTGCTAAAAACGGCATCATACAATTGCACAAATTCAATTTCCTGCCACAAACTTTTGCTTCCGACCACATCGGCATCACATTGAAAAAATTCTCTAAAGCGTCCTTTTTGCGGACGATCGGCACGCCAAACAGGCTGCATTTGGTAGCGTTTAAAAGGAAATTCAATTTCATTTTGGTGTTGTACAACATAGCGTGCAAAAGGAACCGTCAAATCGTAACGCAATGCTTTTTCTGAAATTTTTGAAGTAATTTTTAAACTGTCTTTAGCTTGAAGCAAAGCGTCATCAACCTTATTCAAATAATCTCCCGAATTCAATATTTTAAAAATTAGCCGGTCTCCTTCTTCCCCATACTTGCCCATTAAAGTCTCAGAATTTTCAAAACTTGGTGTTTCTATAGGCTGAAATCCGTAGGTTTCAAATACCTGTCGAATGGTTGAAAATATATAATTTCTCTTTGCCACTTCGGAAGGCGAAAAATCGCGTGTTCCTTTTGGTATGCTAGGTTTTTGTGCCATGTTTAAAAATTAGTTTGCAAATATCTAAAAATTAAAAAACTATTTAAAGGTTTTCTAACTTTGATTTTTCTTTTGAAGAAAGCGGCACTTCATTCATGAATTTATATTTGGTTGGATAAACCGCAAGTATCATAAGGATTAAAATTCCCACTAAAATAAAATAAAAACTATTGTTGGATTCCATCACAAAAATAATACACATGAGTGCAGGAAATTCCAGCATGGCCACCCTAAAAATATGCGCTGTGCTGTATTTAACAGCTTTTTGCGATAAATCGATATCGGCAGGAATTTGCTTTAAAAGTTTGGCATATAAGTATTTACTGGATAAGTTTCCCGCAAAGGAAATTAGGATTGCCATATATAAAAACATTTTGTCTTCTTCATAAGAAAAAAACAATTGGTCTCTGGCATTCAATGCCACGTAAACTCCAAAAACGACAATGATAAACAGTAAAGAAAAATGGATTAATTGCAATGATTTCATAAAATCTTTCGGTTGTCTGTTGGTATGGCTCATTGGTTAGATATTAGATGTTAGATATTAGATGTTAGATATTAAAAGATAGAAGTTAATTGCTAATTGTTAATTGATAAAAAGGTATTGGCTTTTTCCAAATCTTCTGGGGTGTCTATTCCTATTGTTATTTGATTGGTTTCCACCATTTTCACTTTTAATCCGTTCGCCAAAAAACGTAGGTTTTCCAATTTTTCGGTTGCTTCCAACCTATTCATTGGCAATTTAGTGAATTTTAGTAAAGCATCTTTTCTGAAAGCATAAATTCCAATATGTTTAAAATAAATGGCTAAAGATTCTTCTCTAGGATATGGAATTGCCGAACGAGAAAAATACATCGCAAAATTTCGTTCATCAGTCACCACTTTTACATTATTCGGATTGTTGATTTCGGTTTTATCATCCATTTTTATCATTAAAGATGCGATGTCAATCTCTTTTTGGGCGTCTTTTTTAAAAACTTCCAACAATTTTATAAGGGGTTCTTTCTTTGTAAAAGGTTCGTCACCCTGCACATTTACAACAATGTCAACCTCCATATTTTTAATAGCTTCCGCAATTCTGTCGCTTCCTGATTCATGTGTTGTTTTACTTTTTATAGCCTTACCTCCATTGGCTATAATTTCATCAAAAATAATATCACTGTCTGTTACCACATAAACTTCATCAAACAAATTGGCGTTTTTTGTTGCTTCGTAAGTTCTTAAAATAACAGTTTTCCCTGCTAAATCTTTCATTAATTTCCCCGGAAATCGGCTGGCCTCAAAACGAGCGGGAATCATTGCTATAATTTTCATTTTTCTATTTTTTTCTCTTATTTTTTTTCTTAACTTTTTTCTTTTTTAAACCTTTTAAGTCTTTTTCTTTTAATTCTCTTAAATAATTTCTCCTAAGTCGGTTGATGCTTGCATTTAGCTCAAAACCCAGCAACAATATAATCGCGTTTAGCCAAACAAAAACCATTAACACCAACAAGGTGCCTATTGAACCATAAAGTTGGTTATAATTGGCGAATTTCAACACATAAATGGCGAATAATTTGAACATTAATAAGGTTAAAACAGTTGTTAAAACGGATCCAGGCGAAAAAAAAGATTTGCGTTTCACTTCTTTCGCTCCATATTTATACAATACCGAAACTGAAAAAAATATCAATACCGTCAATAAAAAATACCTTCCTTTACCAATCCAAAACACATCATCTTCCAGCCATCCTCGCGCTTTTAAATTGTTTATACCTATTTCAAAATAAACGGTAACCGCTACCACAATAAATAAAATAACGGTCAGTACGATTGCCATAAGCATGGAAATAAAATATTGGCGTAAAATACTCCGCATTTCTATCACATGGTATGAATATTCAAATCCAGCAAAAATAGAACTTACCCCGTTGGCCATTAAAAAAATTGAGGCTAAAAATCCAAATGAAAGCAAACCTCCATATTTATTATTCACAATATCGCGTATAACCTCCTGAAAAGAACTGGCCGTATTTGGAGGCAACAAACTTTCAATCATAAACAAAAAATCCTGTTGAAATCCTTCAATGGGTACGTAAGGAATTACGGTAAGGATAAAAAGTAAAAATGGAAACAAAGCCATAATAAAGCTAAAAGCAATGCCACCTGCGCGCGATGTTAAAGCTCCTTTTATAATACCAATAAAATATATTTTCAGCACTTCATAAAGTGACATTCCCATTAAACCAGGAATTTTTACATTTTTCCCCAGCCGAACAATCCACTCCAGATGTTTGATTTTATTTATTAGTGCTATGATGTATTTCCTCATTATTTTAGCTACAAATATGCCTTTTGGATTTACGATATCCGATTTTTGATTTACGATTTTAAAACTTTTTTTTAAAATTCTCCCTTCAGGGGCTAGGGGGCTACCGCCTTCAAACTCAAATCCATATTGTAAACAGAATGCGTTAAAGCACCTGAAGAAATATAATCAACACCACATTCAGCATATTTCCTTGCTGTTTCCAAGTTTATGCCACCTGAAGACTCCGTTTGGCATTTGTTGCCAATTAATTGAACAGCCTTTTTGGTTTGCTCAAAATCGAAATTGTCAATTAAAATTCTGTGAATGCCGTCATGTTCCAATATTTCCCTAATTTCAGCAATACTTCTTGCTTCAACAATAATTTTTAAATCCAGATTATTGACTTTTAAATAGTTTTTGGTTTTTTCAATTGCTTTTGAAATACCTCCAGCAAAATCGATATGATTGTCTTTCAGCATAATCATATCATATAACGCAAACCGATGATTTTCGCCGCCGCCAATTTTCACTGCCCATTTTTCTATGGCTCTAATTCCTGGCGTGGTTTTTCTAGTATCTAAAATTTTGGTTTTTGTGCCTTCTAGCAATTTAGCGAATTCTTTTGTTTTTGTGGCTATGGCACTCATTCGCTGCATCACATTAAGCATCAAACGTTCCGATTTTAAAATGGATTGCGAGCTTCCTTCAACATAAAAAACCACATCGCCATATTGTACAGATTCGCCATCGTTTAGAAGTGTTTCCACCTTTAAATCGGTATCCACATATTTAAAAATTCTTTTTGCCATTTCAACACCTGCAATAATTCCAGCTTCCTTAACCAGCAGTTTTGCCTTGCCTTTTGTATCTTTTGGGATACAAGCTAAAGAGCTGTGATCACCATCGCCAACATCTTCCCTAATGGCGTTGGTTATAATAATATCAAGTTCGTTTTCAAATTGTTTTTGTGAAATCATAGGATTTAATTTATTATCAAACAAAAATAACTTTTTTATTTTCAAAAAATTCATCTTTAATTCTTTTTATATTTACCGAATAAAACGAGCCTTACAAATTTTGACACATAAAGTAATGAATAATGGCGATAAATAAAATATAAACAGATGAAAATTAAACTAGTCGCCATTGGTAAAACTGATGATAAAAATTTACAAACATTAATTGAAACCTATCAGAGTAGGCTGAAGTATTATATCAATTTTGACATTGATTTAATTCCCGATATAAAAAACGCCAAAAACCTAAGCGAAACGCAACAAAAGGAAAAAGAAGGCGAGTTAATTTTAAAAAAATTAAACACAACGGATGTTTTAATTTTATTGGATGAAAAAGGAATCCAATTTAGTTCTGTTTCTTTTTCTGATTATCTTCAAAAAAAAATGAATGCAGGCGTAAAACAATTGGTGTTGGTAATTGGCGGTCCGTACGGATTTTCGGAAGCAGTTTACAAACAGGCCCAAGGGAAAATATCCTTATCAAAAATGACTTTTTCGCACCAAATGATTCGTTTATTTGTTGTTGAACAACTTTATAGGGCTTATACAATTTTAAAAAATGAACCATACCATCATGAATAAATTAAAACTGGTTTTTGCCACAAATAACCAACACAAATTAATGGAAGTTCGGGCAATGCTGACAAACTTTGAAATTGTTAGCTTGGCCGATATCAACTGTTTTGAAGACATTCCCGAAACTGCCGATACCTTGGAAGGAAACGCCGTTTTAAAGGCCAATTTCATCACCGAAAAATATGGATTGGATTGTTTTTCAGATGATACTGGGTTGGAAGTTGAAGCATTAAACAATGAGCCTGGGGTGTATTCAGCCCGTTATGCAGGAGAAGAAAATAATTTTGAAGCAAATATGGCTAAATTATTGAAAAACCTCAAAAATAATCCAAACCGAAAAGCACAATTTAAAACTGCAATAGCACTTAACATTCGAGGAAAACAGTTTATATTTGAAGGAATTTGCAAAGGCACAATATTAACAGAAAAGAAGGGAGAACGCGGTTTTGGCTACGACCCTATTTTTATGCCTGAAGGTTATAAAACTTCATTTGCCGAAATGAGTCTGAATGAAAAAGGAAATATCAGCCATCGCGGAAAAGCAATAGAAAAATTAGTTACATTTTTAAACCAGAATCATTGGTAAATCCAATAAAATCATATAGAAACACATTTATTATTTTATTTGGGGTGCTTCTGCTTATTTTTATCGTAAATATAAGTTTGGGCTCGGTTTACATTCCCTTGAAACAATTATTTCTTGCTTTTATTGATGGTGAAGTTGAAAAAGAATCGTGGAAATCAATTTTACTTGATTACAGGTTGCCAAAAGCAATTACGGCAATTATTGTAGGATCTGGATTGTCGATTAGCGGCTTGTTGATGCAAACACTTTTTAGGAATCCTTTAGCGGGACCGTTTGTTTTGGGAATCAGTTCGGGCGCAAGTTTGGGCGTTGCCATATTGATATTGGGTGCTTCTTTTTTTGGCGCAACTGTTACCGCTTTTGCATTTAGCAGTTGGGGACAGGCGGTTGCGGCAAGTCTTGGTGCATTTTTAGTGCTTTCGGCAGTGATGCTGGCCGCCATAAAAGTTAGAAACACCATGTCAATTCTAATCATCGGATTGATGTTTGGAAGTTTAACAGCTTCGATAATAAGTGTGCTTGCCTATTTTAGCAGTGCCAATCAGTTGCAACAATATTTATTTTGGAGTTTTGGCAGCCTTGGAAATTTAAGCTGGAATGAAATTTTAGTGCTTCTAATCGTTTTTTTGATTGGAATAACTTTCGTTATTTTCATTATAAAACCGTTGAATAGCCTGCTTCTGGGAGAAAATTATGCAAAAAGTTTAGGTGTTAGCGTAAAACGAACTCGAAATATAACCTTAATTTCTACCAGCCTATTAACTGGTGTAATTACCGCATTTTCTGGCCCAATTGCTTTTATTGGTTTGGCGGTTCCTCATTTAACAAAACTGCTTTTCAGCACTTCCAATCATAAAATATTGGTGCCTGCAGTTGCCATAAGCGGTGCCATTATTATGCTTATATGTGACAGTATTGCCCAATTACCAACCAGCGAATATACTTTGCCCATAAACGCAATAACTTCTTTATTCGGTGCTCCTATAATTATTTGGTTATTGGTAAGAAAACGAAAAATATCTTATTAAGTGAATTTAAAAGACCAACATATCATAAAAACAGTCAACTTAAGCATTGGATACACTTCAAAAAAGAAAGTGAACACCATTGCTTCTGGCTTGAACATTGAACTGGATAAAGGGAAATTGGTTTGTTTGTTGGGAAAAAACGGTATTGGAAAATCCACTTTGTTACGGACTTTAACAAAAGTTCAACCGGCTTTAAGTGGTGAAATTTTCATTAATAACAACAACTTAAAAACTTTAAATAGCATTGATTTGGCAAAATCGCTCAGTTTGGTATTAACCGAGCATTTGCCCGAAAGCAATTTGTCGGTTTATGAATTGGTGGCATTGGGCCGACAGCCATATACCAATTGGGTTGGTAATTTGTCGGAAACAGATTTAAAATTTATAAACAACGCTTTTGAACAAACCAATACAAAACATTTAATAAATGCAAAGTACTATGAGTTAAGCGATGGACAACTTCAAAAAGTATTGATTGCCAGAGCATTGGCACAAAATACTGATATTATTATTTTAGATGAACCAACGGCACATTTAGACCTGCACCATACCATTGAAACATTTGCTTTGTTGAAAAAATTAGCCAAAGAATTTAACAAAACCATTATTATTTCAACCCATGAAGTAAATTTGGCTTTGCAGCTTGCGGATATATTGTGGTTGATGACACCTTCAAGCTTTAAGGCAGGTTTCACTGAAGATTTAATTGAAAATAATAGTCTGAACCAACTTTTTGAATCTGACCTAATTAGCTTTAACAAAATTTTAAAGCAGTTTACAGTTTCTAATTCCTACTAATTTTGATATATTTGATAGATTTATAAAATCATAAAATGAAACGAGCCATAACAAATTTTGATACACAGAGGAATGATTAATGGCGAACTGCATCTGTACCAACAAAAAAATAAAATATAAACAGATGAAACGAGCCATAACAAATTTTGATAAACAGCAGAATGATTAAT